>JBMYPM010000001.1:0-8223 GCA_049600275.1 Porticoccaceae bacterium
CTCAATACCATAGAGGTAGAACAGTGGTCGCTCGCCAGGATAGTGCTCGAGCAAGCGAACAATTTCCGGATTAAATTTATTCGCAAAGGAGGTCAGCTTTTCGAGAATCTCGCGGGAATCAACACGGATCTTCTCGACCTCGGGTCGCACCATATCCCGCAGAACGCGCTTGTAGAGAGGCAGATCTTCATAGAGACAACAAGGTGCCTTGGCATTGGCCTTGCGCTCAACAAGATCATCCCAAACCCGGTTGAGAAATCCCACAGCATTGCGCAACTCTGCTTCAGTCGCGCCCTCCGCAACCGTGCGCAGAATATAGCCGCCACCCACTTGCAGATCATCAACCACTGCGCTCAATGTTGTTTTAAGTCGCTCGCGCTCCTCTTCATCCTCAAGGCGCTGGGATATGCCAATATGCTCTACATCAGGCATAAACACTAAATTGTAGGAGGCTATGGACAGTTCTGCAGACAGCCGGGCTCCCTTGGATCCCACCGGATCTTTTATAACCTGGACAACTATCTGTTGACCATCGTGAAGCAGGTGGGAAATCTCTGTCGGCCCTGTGTTGGGGGTATTGGAGTTTTTATTGTTGCGCTGAACCAGGTCATCGATATGTAAAAAAGCCGTGCGCGCTTCACCAATATCAATAAATGCCGCCTGCATACCGGGCAGCACTCGAACCACCTTACCTTTGTAGATATTGCCAACCAGGCCGCGCTTATTGTTGCGCTCGACATGGATCTCCTGGGGCACACCGTTCTCGACCAGGGCCACACGGGTTTCCATCGGCGTAATATTGATTAGTATTTCCTGGCTCATCCTATTCCCAAAATCTGTTTTTTATTTATGACTGCTATTCCACAGCGGTACAGAAAATTTATTCAGCAACTGTTCAGTCTCTGCCAGTGGCAAACCCACAACCCCACTGTAACTGCCTTTAAGCTTTTCAACAAAAACACCGCCGCGCCCCTGGATCGCATAGGCGCCGGCCTTGCCCTCGGGCTCGCCGGTCTGCCAGTAGATCAGACACTCAGATTGACTGATTGTGCGAAACTCAACCAGGGTTTCTGAAACTGCCATAGCCGTGCCCGAAGCACTTTCTATGGCCACTGCCGTAAAAACACTATGCACCTTTCCCGACAGCGTCATTAACATCTCTTTAGCATGCTCCTGGTCCCGGGGCTTGCCAAAAATCTGCCCATCAAAAACCACAACAGTGTCAGCACCCAGGCTCGGCAGCTGGCCGCTCTGGCGCTGAAACCCCGCCCGGGCTTTTTCCATGGCCAGGCGAGATACATATTCAACCGGTGATTCATCGCCGCGACGACTCTCGTCAATATCCACTGCCAGCACCTCAAAGCTAACCCCCATCTGTGTCAGGAGGTCACTGCGACGCGGAGAGGCGGAGGCGAGTAAAAGTTGCGGGGATATTAAATTCAAAGCGAGCCCTCAACTCTCATCAGAACAGGCGCGAGCAATCAACTTATCGATAACCGGCCAGATCAGGGCTGAAAAAAATGTTTTCATCAACAGATTATCCATCGCCGAGGGGAGCCCATAGAAAAGAAAAACACTCGCCTCGAGAAAGCCAACCAGCAGAATAATCAGGTAGACCAGCAGGCTGCGCTGAATAATGGAGAGATACTTTATCCAGCGGCTGACAACTACCACCAGGGTAGCGCAGAGAGCGAACACCAGAACTGAATGGCCCAGTGTGGTCTGCAACAGGCAATCCGCCAGCAAACCTACGCCAGAGGCAAAAAATATCCCGAACTCCAAAGGGCGATGGAAAATCCAGCCCATGGTGACCAGTAGTAAAAAGTTGGGTTTCCAGACAATCCAGTCACCGCTGACTGGCATAACACTGAAAATCACAGCGATAACCAGGGATAGCAGCATCACAGCACTGTGGTTAACCGGCGCCATTATTCAGTCTTATCCACATCGCCGTCGCGTGAGGTATACAGAAGCAGTAGATGGCGGCTGCGATCAATTTCTGCCGAGGGATCTACGCTGATTTTAAGAAAGCTGTCGCCGGGTTCCTGGTCAATGCTAATCACCGTGCCCACCGGATAGCCCACCGGATAGAGACCGCCCAGACCCGAGCTGATCAACTTGTCACCCTCTTTAATATCCGCAGTGGGCGAGACAAACTTTAAATTGAGCAGATTGTAATCGGAAGTGCCTTCAGCAATTGAACGCACCCCATTGCGCAATACCTGCACCGGCAGTGCGTGACTGCTGTCAGTGATCAACAGGGCAGTGCTATGGTTTTTGTGGACAGTAATAATCTGCCCCATCAGGCCCTCTGCATCGAGCAGCGGCTGGCCGACAAATACGCCGTCATCAGTGCCGCGATCAATGCTCAATGTATGGCGCTGGGGATTTGCCGAAACCCCGATGACCTCGGTAACCAAAACACTATCCATCAACAGTTCAGTGGCGTTGAGCAGGCGACGAAGACGCAGGTTTTCAGCAGCCAGGTCAGACATGCGCTGCAACTGCCCATGGTAGATAAGGCTCTCTTTACTGAGGCGAAGGTTTTCGCTTTCAAGTTCAGAGCGTGAAGTGATATTACTCGCACCCCATTCCTGGACCCGCTGGGGGATATTTGAAAACCAGTAGAGAGGGCGCACCAGATTGTCGACAGTGCTGTACACAGGCTTTAGCCAGGGCGTAAAAACATCCACCATCATAAACAGCAGGGCGACAAATACGACGATAAGAAATTTTCTCGCCGGAGAGGATGCATTGCTAAAAACGTTTCTGATAAATCCTCTCCCGATCGCCAGCAGATAGAATAAAACCGGCTACCAGCTGGCCAACAACATTAGAAGGTTAAGGAATTAATCCTGTTATTGTCCATCATTTCCAAAGCCTCTCCGCCGCCTCGTGCCACACAGGTTAGGGGGTCTTCAGAGAGAATCACCGGCAGGCCGGTCTCCGCAGTCAGCAGGCGATCCAGGTCTCGCAACATCGAACCGCCACCGGTTAAAACAATACCGGTCTCGGCAATATCAGACGCCAGTTCTGGCGGAGACTGCTCGAGTACGCGCTTGACCGCCTGGACAATACCAGCCAGCGGCTCCTGCAGTGACTCAAGAATTTCATCACTGTCGAGGGTAAAGCTCTTGGGAACACCTTCGGCGAGATTGCGGCCGCGAACATCGATTTCGCGGACCTCTTTCGACAGATAGGCACCGCCAATTTCCATCTTGATACGCTCAGCGGTGCTGTCACCAATAACACTGCCGTACTTGCGGCGCACAAAGTTGACAATCGACTCATCGAAGCGGTCACCGCCAATGCGCACAGAATCGGAGAACACCACACCATTTAGCGACAGGATAGCGATTTCAGTGGTACCACCACCGATATCTACCACCATAGAACCCACCGCCTCTTCAACTGGCAGACCCGCACCTATGGCCGCCGCCATTGGCTCTTCAATCAAAAATACCTCGCGAGCACCGGCGCTGTAGGCCGACTCTTTAATCGCGCGCTTCTCAACTTCTGTCGCCATACAGGGCACACAGATCAGAACGCGGGGACTGGGAGGGACAAAACTGGAGGCATGAACTTTCTTAATGAAATGTTGCAGCATCTTCTCAGTAACCTGGAAGTCTGCAATCACACCGTCCTTAAGGGGGCGAATCGCAGTAATATTACCCGGGGTACGCCCGAGCATACGCTTGGCATCGACACCCACGGCTTCAATAATCTTTTGCCCCAGGTGATGGCGAATAGCAACTACCGAAGGTTCATTGAGAACTATGCCTTTTTCACGCACATAGATAAGCGTATTTGCTGTTCCCAGATCGATCGAGAGATCACTTGAAAAGAACCCGCGTATTTTTTTTAACATCTAATCGATATTCCCTAATTTTCAGCCCTGTTTGAACAACAAAGCAGACGTTGTATTTAATCGGCAAATTTAACAGCGGCAACACATCAGAGCAAGCACTCACTATGTCTTTTGTGTTATTTTTAAAGCATTCTAACTGATCTTTTCGCAAGTTGCTGTCATCTGTAGAAAAAGTCTTAAAAAAGCACGTGAAATCAGTGTTATAAGTGCTTCACCCCCTTAACCTGATCCATCAAATTATGGTACCTTACGCGACCTTGAACTGGGCATATCTAAAGCAGAGCTAACGGATAATTTAATGAGTATCGAACGTAGTGAAATTGAAAAACTGGCCACGCTCTCGCGTATCGCCATCAACGAAGAGACTATCAGCGAAGTGTCGCAGCGTCTGGGCAGTGTTCTCGAACTGGTCGACCAGCTCCAGGCAGTCAATACCGATGGTGTCGAAGCCATGTCCCATCCCATGCAGGCAACCCAGCGACTGCGTGAGGATGAAGTAACCGAACTCAACAGACGCGAAGCCCTGCAGGCAATAGCGCCAGAAACTGAAGACGGCCTATTTTTAGTGCCCAAAGTCATTGAATAGCCGTTATTGAGAACCCCAAAAATGCATAACCTGACTATCGCCGAGCTTGTAAAAGGGCTGCAGAGCAAAGAATTTACCAGTGTTGAACTCACTCAACACTTCCTGGACCGTATAGCCAGCCTGGATCCTGCCTACAACGCAGTGATTACAGTAACTGCCGAGCAGGCCTTAAAAGCCGCCGCCGCCGCGGACCAGCGACTGGCCGCCGGCAATGCACCGGATCTCTGTGGCGTACCTATTTTGCACAAGGATATCTTCTGCACCGAGGGTGTACGCACCAGCTGCGGCTCCAAAATGCTCGATAACTTTATTCCCCCCTACAATGCCACCGTAGTCGAAAACTTCGAGCAGGCTGGCGCTGTAGTACTGGGCAAAACCAATATGGACGAGTTCGCCATGGGCTCCTCCAATGAAACCAGCTTCTACGGCCCGGTTAAAAACCCCTGGGCAACAGATTCAGTGCCCGGCGGCTCATCCGGCGGCTCCGCAGCCGCAGTAGCGGCAAGACTGGCGCCTGGTGCCACCGCCACAGATACTGGCGGCTCAATTCGCCAGCCCGCAGCCCTATGTGGAGTCAGCGGTATTAAACCAACCTATGGCCGGGTATCGCGCTGGGGCATGATTGCCTTTGCCTCGAGCCTCGATCAGGGCGGACCAATGGCGCGCACCGCAGAAGATTGCGCGCTGTTGCTTAACTGCATGGCCAGTTACGACGACAAAGATTCCACCTGTATCGACCGCGAAGTGCCTGATTACACCGCCACTTTAAGCAGCTCGGTAAAAGGTCTGCGTATTGGTGTGCCAAAAGAGTATTTCTCCGAAGGCCTGCATCCGGGAACCGAACAAGCGGTTCGCGCTGCACTGGCCAAACTGGAAGAACAGGGTGCAGAGCTGGTAGAGATCAGCTTGCCCAACTCGGCTCTGTCAGTACCGGCCTACTATGTAATCGCCCCAGCCGAAGCCTCTGCCAACCTGTCGCGCTTTGATGGCGCCCGCTACGGCTACCGCTGCGAAGATCCCAAAGATCTCGAGGATATGTACTGCCGCAGCCGTGCCGAAGGCTTTGGCGAAGAAGTGCAGCGACGTATCCTTATCGGCACCTACTGCCTGTCTGCCGGCTACTACGATGCCTACTACGGTAAATCCCAGCAGGTACGCCAGCTGATTCAACAGGATTTTGCCAGTGCCTTTGAAAATGTCGACCTGATTATGGGCCCCACCTGCCCATCGCCAGCGTTTAAGTTTGGCTCCAAAGGTGATGATCCGGTCGCCATGTACCTGGAAGATATCTACACCATTGCCACCAATCTGGCTGGCCTGCCCGGTATGTCGATTCCCTGCGGTATGGTTGAAGATAAGCCCGTTGGCCTGCAGATAATTGGCAACTACTTCGATGAAGCGCGCATCTTAAATGCCGCTCACCGGTTCCAGCAGGCCACCGACTGGCACGCACAGGCTCCGGAGGGTATCGCATGAGTTGGGATACAGTAATCGGGCTAGAGATTCATGTGCAGCTAGCCACCAAAACCAAAATCTTTTCCGGCGCCAGCACTGCCTACGGTGCCGAGCCCAACACCCAGGCCTGCGCCATTGACCTGGCTATGCCAGGCACATTGCCTGTACTCAATAAGCAGGCGGTTAACTACGCGATTATGTTTGGCCTGGCAATTGATGCCGAGATCGGTCAGGTATCCGCCTTCGAGCGCAAAAACTACTTCTATCCGGATCTGCCCAAGGGCTACCAGACCACACAGCTGGAAAAACCCATTGTTGGTCGCGGCAATGTTGAGATTCAGCTCGCCGATGGCAGTACTAAAAACGTGCGTATCCATCATGCCCATCTTGAAGAAGATGCCGGCAAATCCCTTCACGAAGGCAACTTTAACAGCAGCTTTTCCGGTATCGACCTCAATCGTGCCGGCACACCGCTGATTGAAATTGTCTCCGAACCGGATATGTATAGCGCCGAGGAGGCTATCGCCTTTGCCAAAAAGATTCACAGCATTGTCACCTCTATCGGTATCTGCGACGGCGAGATGTCCCAGGGCAGTATGCGCTTTGACGTCAATGTCTCGGTAAAACCCAGCGGCAGCGACACACTGGGCACCAGAACCGAAACTAAAAACCTCAACTCGTTTAAATTTATGGAAGAAGCCATCAAGCGAGAAGTGGCACGACAGATTGATGTGCTTGAAGACGGCGGCAGCATTGTCCAGGAAACGCGCCTCTACAACGGTGAAACCAAAGTGGCTCGTTCCATGCGCAGCAAAGAAGAAGCTAATGACTATCGCTACTTCCCCTGCCCCGACCTGCTGCCAGTGGTAGTTAGCGACGAACAGGTCGAAGAGCTGCGCCGCAATCTGCCAGAACTGCCCGATGCACGCCAGGCACGCTTTGTTGAGCAGTACAGTCTGTCCGAGTACGACGCGGGCATACTCGGCACTGATGCAGCGATGGCCAACTATTTTGAAGCTGTGACCTCAGCCTGCAGCAATGCCAAACTGGCAGCCAACTGGACTATGGGCGAGCTCTCGGCACGCCTAAATAACGAAGACCTGAGCATTGCCAACAGCCCGGTCAATGCACAACAGCTTGCCGGACTTATTGTGCGCATTGCCGATAACAGCATCAGCGGCAAAATGGCTAAAGAAGTATTTGAGGCCATCTGGGATGGCGAAGGCAGTGCCGATGAAATTATTGAAGCCCGCGGCTTAAAGCAGGTATCCGATAGCGGCGCACTGGAACAGATGGTAGCCGATGTGCTGGCTGCCAACCAGGCGATGGTCGATGACTATATCAATACCGATGAAGCCAAGCGCAAGAAAAAGCTCGGCGGCTTTATGGGACAGATTATGAAAGCGTCGAAAGGCCAGGCCAACCCCCAGCAGGTCAATCAGATTTTAGCCAGCAAGCTCAACGAACTCCTGTAATTAATAAGCACCAATCAAGCAGCATTAGAGAAGTAAAAAGGAATCACATAAGTTATGTCATTAAAGAAAGATAAACAGAAAGTTCTCGGCGAAGTATTTGACGATGAACGAGTAAAAAGCTTTTTAGATTATCAGGCACCCAATGGTGTAAGTACCGACTTTCATCTGCTGGAAAAAGCCTATCGCGGCATGAATATCGACAACTTTGTGACCTTTTTAAATTTCTTTAAAGAGGCTGGACACGATCTCAATGCCGCTAACCCAGACGGCAAAACCCTAAAGCAGATTGCCGGTGAGCACGGCCATGGGGCAGAGTATGTTGAAGCCCTGACTTCTGCAGGCGCCGCTTAAAGCCCTGTTTTAGGGCCAGTTTCTAAAAAGCCGCGCACTTAAAATTATCCCCTCCTCCTGAAGAATTAAATTACACTCAGGAGGCAACAATTAAATCTATAAATAAAAAGGGGATAATAAAATGAATTTTCTCGATAAGTACCAAGAAGAAACCTATGCGCTGCTGAGAATCGTCAGCGGCTTCCTGTTTATCTGGCACGGCACGCAGAAACTGTTTAACTTTCCTGCCGACTTTCCCTACCCACTTAGCCCATTAATGTATGCCGCTGGCACCATCGAGATGATCGGCGGCGCACTGGTTATGCTTGGACTTTTAACCCGCCCAGCTGCCTTTATCTGCAGTGGCACCATGGCGGTAGCCTACTGGATGGTGCATGGCATGAATCACTTTTTCCCAATCCTCAATGGCGGAGAACTGGCAGCGCTTTTCTGTTTTGTATTTCTGTTTATTGCCGCCCGTGGCCCGGGGATCTGGAGCCTCGACAAGT
>JBMYPM010000001.1:8233-17979 GCA_049600275.1 Porticoccaceae bacterium
GTAGCCGAAAATGCACAGTAAAGGGGCGCTTTAGCAGCGCCCTTTTTTTTCGCCTGTCGATTTCTCACCACAGCTGACCGGGCAAAATATTCCTCAACCTGCTACCTTGATTGAAAGCCAGATCTTTAGACCAGGAATCAATGAGCCATTTAGACAGACTACTCTCTGAAGTCCGCGCCTGCACAATCTGCGAGCCCCATCTACCCGATGGTGCGCGGCCGGTTTTACAACTACACCCCCAGGCAAAAATTTTAGTTGCCGGCCAGGCGCCCGGCCGCAGAGTTCACGCCTCGGGAATACCCTTCGATGACCCCAGCGGCGATCGCCTGCGAGACTGGATGGGTATTTCCAAAGAGGTTTTCTACAACCCGCAACAGATAGCCATTGTACCTATGGGATTTTGTTTCCCGGGAACCGGAAAATCCGGCGATCTGCCACCCAGGCCGGAATGTGCTGAGACCTGGCACCGGCAACTATTTAACCAGCTGCCAAATATTAAGAGCAGCCTGGTTATTGGCAAGTACGCCCAGGATTACCATTTTTCCCAACCCAAAAAGTCCGTTACCCGGTTAGTAGAAAACTGGCGTGAATACTGGCCCAACCAAATTCCCCTGCCCCATCCAAGCCCGCGCAATAATCTCTGGCTGCGCAAAAACCCCTGGTTTGAAGCCGAACTGGTTCCATTGATACAGGAACGTGTTAAAGAAGTTTTGGCAGGAGATAAATAAAATGCGATCAACCCTTTTATAGAGACAGGTCAATGCATAACCCGGCAAACTAAATTAACTTAACAGCATTACCAGATGGAAAGGAAATCATCCAAACATGCTAAAAACTAACCGTCATTTAATTTATTTTGCCGCAAGCCTGCTAGCAATACCGTTCGTCCTCTGCCTGATAATTATTGTTTTACTATCAGCTATTCAGTAAGCCTGCCATATTAAAGTTCCATTCCAGGGTCTTTGCAGAACGGCTCTCCATAGTCTAAACATAGGGGATAAATAATTACCTGTTATTAAGGACTGATTATGGGTTTGGCAGTTTTTGCATTATTTGTAGCCTGTGGAATCTATGTGCAGCACCGCGGCATGGTGCAGCATGAAAAACTGGGTCGCAAATTTACTGATCACTCAAATATTTTTGGCCCCATAAACTGCCTTTTCTACAGCTTTTCCAAAGTCCCCAACAGCCCCTACCTAAAAGTCGCAGACTTTCCCCAATTGCAGGTTCTGCAGGATAACTGGCAACTTATTCGCGATGAGGCAATTGCCCTGAATAAACAGGCACAGATTAAATCCTCAGATAAGCTGGACGATATCGGCTTTAACTCCTTCTTTCGCACCGGCTGGAAACGCTTCTACCTGAAATGGTATGGCTCAAGCCTCAACTCAGCCAGCCAGCTCTGTCCACAAACTGTCGCTCTGCTTGAAAATATCCCCACAGTTAAAGGCGCGATATTTGCCATGCTGCCGCCGGGGGCTCGCCTGGTAAAACACCGTGACCCCTACGCTGGATCCCTGCGCTATCACCTCGGCCTGGTCACCCCCAATTCTGACAACTGCTTTATCGATGTCGATGGCCAGCGCTATTCATGGCGCGACGGTGAAGCGGTTATGTTTGACGAGACATATATTCACTATGCCGAAAACAGCTCCGAACAGAACCGGATTATTTTATTTCTCGACGTTAAGCGCCCGGTCTGCTTTTTTATTGTGGACTGGATCAACAGACTGTTTTCTCGCCTGGTACTGGGCGCCTCGGCTACGAAAAATATTGATGGCGACAAAATTGGTTTTTTAAACCGGATTTTTTCATCGATTTACAAAATTCGTCTACTGGGCAAAAAAATAAAAGCCTATAACCGCAGGCTCTACTACCTGCTGCAATACACGCTTTACGCCTGGCTTATCTACCTGATTTTTTTCTGAGGGAGTGCTTCCAATAACCGCCTGACAAGGCTACAACGAAAGGAACCAAGATCATGTTAAAACCTAATCTATTAGCAATTATCGCTGTTTTTGTTGTCTGGTCGATACTCGACTTTTTGATTCACGGCATGCTGTTGCAATCAACCTATGAGGCAACTGCAGATCTGTGGCGCCCTATGGAGGAGATGAACCCAATCCTGTGCTACGGCGTCAAACTGGGCTTTAGTATCTGTTTTGTGCTGATTTACGATCTACTGATCAGCGAAAAATCTCTGCAAAATGGCATTAAATTTGGCCTGCTACTGGGTCTTGGCAACGGCCTGATGGCACTGGGCAGCTATGTCTATATGCCAATCCCGCTGTTGCTGGCAGAAGCCTGGCTTGCAGCCGCCATAGTCCAGACCGGTATCTCCGGTGCGATTGTCGGCAATATTATCAAGAAACCGCAATCCCCAGCCATCTAACAGAGTAATTCGGCCGTCCAGCATCTATACTGCTGCCCAGTTTATTAACGCCAATTAAACTGGGCAGTGGGGGCGGTCGTATAACAGTCAAACCAGCGACTGTTATCCATGCCAAAAACCGTTAAAAAATCCGACTTTCCCGCCAAGCTCTGCCCGGTTTGCGAGCGCCCTTTTACCTGGCGCAAGAAATGGGAAAAAGTCTGGCATGAGGTGCGCTACTGCTCTGTGCGCTGCAGAACCGATGCGCGGAAAAAATAATCTAAAAAACAAAACCTATGCCCACTAATCATGTAAATAATCGCCAACCCCATCGCGCTGCAGACGTACTTATTATCGGTGCCGGCCTCTCCGGCCTCAGCGCCGCAGCTGATCTTCAGCGGGCCGGTCACAATGTATTGGTGGTCGATAAGGGGCGTGGTCTTGGCGGTCGACTGGCGGGGCGGCGCATTGGCGATGCCAGCTTTGACCATGGCGCGCAATTTATGACCACCCGCGACTCACGCTTCGCGACCACAGTGAAAGACTGGGTTGCCGCCGGTGTCGCTGAAGAGTGGTACAGCAGCTTTCCAGGCTCAGCTGATAATGGCCATCCCCGCTATCGCGGCGTACCCACCATGACCGCTATCGCCAAACATCTTGCAACCGGGCTAAATATTCTCAGCTCTGTGCGAGTGCTCGATATTGCCCAGCAGGATAATCAGTGGCGGGCAACTTTGGATAATGGCGAACAGGTCATTGCCAGGACCATGTTAATCACCTCACCAGTACCGCAGACTATTGAGTTGCTCAACTCTGGCAATATTCAACTGTCTACTGCCAATCAGGCGCGTCTGGAAATTATTGAATATGAAGCCTGTATCGCCGTGATGGCAGTTTTAGATGGGCCTTCATCTATTCCCGCCCCCGGCGCAATAAGCCTCGAAGGTGGCCCTGTGGCCTGGATAAGCGATAACCAGCAGAAAGGGGTCTCTAGGATACCGGCGGTCACCATTCATGGCAGTGGTGACTTTAGTGCCAAGCATTTTGATGCTGATCGAGAGACTGCCGGCCAACAATTAATTGATGCAGCACAGCCTTTTTTAGGCGCCAATGTCAGTGAATTCCAAATCCATGGCTGGCGCTACAGCAAGCCTTCAGTGGTCGATCCTGAGCCCTGTATGCTGGCGAGCAGTGATACTCAATTGCCACCGCTGGTGCTGGCTGGCGATGCCTTTAACGGCCCGAGAGTTGAGGGTGCGGTTGTCTCGGGCTGGGCTGCCGCAGCAGTACTTGCCGGTCTACTTTAATCTCTCTGGGGAATCCGCAATTGCTCTAAACTGTTAGTTATAATGCAAGCACAAAAATAATTTATAAGCAGTTTATCAATGACCCTAGAATCCGAACTTCATACCCGCAGCGGCTCCTGCTGTGAACTTTGCTCCTCGAACGAGCAGTTGGATATTTTCCCCGTAGAGGGTTCTGGCTCAAGTAACCCTGGCGCCGACCAATCGATACTGATCTGCAATACCTGCACCGACCAAATCAACAACCCGGAAACTGTCGATATAAACCACTGGCGCTGTCTTAATGACAGTATGTGGAGCCAGGTGCCGGCTGTTCAGGTAATGGCCTGGCGAATGCTGACCAGGCTCAGCGCTGAGGGCTGGCCGCAGGAATTGGTGGATATGCTCTATCTGGATAAGGAGACTCTGGCCTGGGCAAAGGCTACCGGGGAAGGCGAAACCGATGAAGATGCGGTTATCCATAAAGATTGCAATGGTGCCCTGCTCACCTCTGGTGATACAGTCACCCTGACCAAAGATCTCAATGTTAAGGGCACCAGCTTTACTGCCAAGCGTGGTACTGCGGTGCGTAATATCTCGCTGGTATCCAGCAATAAAGAACATATAGAAGGCCGGGTAAACGGCACACAGATTGTAATCCTGACAAAATTCGTAAAGAGGGCAAACTAATGGCACAGACAGAACAGGAATTGCGCGTTCAACTCGCCGCCTGCTACCGTATTTTCGACTATATGGGCTGGTCTGAACTGATCTACAACCATATTACCGTCAAGCTGCCGGGGGACCAGCATCATTTCCTGATCAACCCCTACGGCCTGCACTACAGCGAAGTAAAAGCCTCCAACCTGGTCAAGGTGGATATCGAAGGCAATATAGTTGAAGAGACCGACTACGCCGTCAATCCGGCAGGCATGATGATTCATACCGCTATTCACGGCGCACGCCCGGATGTGGCCTGTATTGCCCATACCCACACAGATGCCGGCATGGCTATCGCCTGCTCCGAAGAGGGCCTGCGCGCGGATAACTTCTACTCGGCACTGCTGCACAATCGTGTCGCCTACCATGACTTCGAGGGCATCACCCTGATGGATGATGAAAAGCCTCGCCTGGTGGCCAATCTGGGTGATAAAAATATGCTGATACTGCGCAACCATGGCCTGCTGGCCTGCGGCCGCAGTATTGCCGAGGCCTTTCAAAGCCTGTGGGCCATGCAGCGCTCCTGTGAAGTACAGCTTGCCTGCGACTCAACAGGCAAGCCCATTATTCCCGTCGGCGACGATGTGCTAGCCAGAACGGAACAGCTAATGACCATGCAGAGTATGGGGCAGCCCACTGGTGAGCTTGAATTTGCCGCACTGACCAGAATTATTGAGAAGATTGATCCCAGCTATAAGGAATAGGACTAGAAATTCAGGGAGCTGGCTGCAGCGAAAGCCAATATGCCCAGCCCGACCGTCCAGTAGATATTGGCTGTTTTGTAAGCGGCCAAAATAGCCGCAAGCGCACCCCAGAGATAGGGGTTGGAAACTGCAGTATCCAACTGCTGTTTGTGCACAAACAGAATCGGCATGGTAATAGCAGTTAAAACCGCAGGGCCGCTGTAGCTGAGAAACAGTTTAATATTTGACCCAAGGCGCACGGGCAAGCGCCCCTCAAGGAACAGGTAGCGTGTCCCAAAGGTGATACAGGCCAACAGCAAAATCGTCAGTACTGTCATACCGGCCTCCTTAACTGCTGCACGGTAAAGCCAGCTGCCATTGCCAGTAGAGCGGCAAAGACCAGGCCCAACTCCAACTCCCAGAGATTAAAGACCAGCGAAAAAATTGCCGCCGTGATAACTGCCGCCAGGGTAGCCAGAGTTTTAATTTCAGGAACAACCAGTGCGATAAAGGTCGCGGCAATCGCAAAGTCCAAGCCCAGGTCTGTAAGGTCAGGCAGCGAGGCACCGGCGACAATGCCGATAAAAGTCCACAGATTCCAGGCCAGGTAAAAACTGCCCCCGGCGGCCAACCCATAGACCAGCCGCAACTTACCCTGGTAGGCACGGCGGTGACCGGAGAGAGCAAATAATTCATCGGTCAGCAAAAAACCCAATCCAAGACGCCAGCGCAATGGCTGGGGACTGAGCTTTTCGCGCAGGGATAGGCCGTACAGGAAGTGGCGCGAGCTGATCACAAAGGCGGTGAATAAAACCGTTACCAGAGAGGCGTTATCGGCAATCAGCTCGACAGTGACAATCTGCACCGCACCACCAAAAATAATCGCCGAGAACATCTGCGCTTCCAGCCAGCTAAAACCGCGCTGCACAGCAATAGAACCAAACAGGATCCCCCAGGGCAGCACCGCTAAACTGAGGGGTAGCATATCCACTACGCCTTTGCGCAGAGAAATCCTGATTCCTTTATTAAAAGTAATCATAGCGTAAGTAATCCCTTACTTATCAACAGTAAATGAAGGCACAAAAGAAAATCAGCGAACAAAAGCTGGCCTAGACAAACCTGCGCAGCAACCACTGAGGCATTAAATATAGCACCCAGGCCACCAACCGCCAGCGCCTGGTGATATAAAGATGATTCTTTTTCTTCAGCAAGCCTTTCACCATCTGCGCAACGCCTTTCTCTACGGGCGCCATCCATACCGGATTGCCCTGAACCATCGGGGTTTTTACAAAACCCGGCTCTATTGTGGTGATGGTAATCGGCAGTTTGGTTCTGGCAGCTCGCGAGCGCATACCGGCAAGATAATTGGAAACAAAGGCTTTTGTCGCATGATAGGTCAGGGTCAAACCACCAAAAAGGTGCGAGGCCACAGAGGAGATACCGGCCAGATGACCACCACCGCGCTGAACAAAATGTTCGTAGGAGACTATCGCCAGCGCTGCAAAGCCACGCACATTGACGTCGATCATCTCACGCTCAACAGTCCAGTCGAGCTTTTTCTCATAGAGACCAACCCCGGAACTGAGCACAATCAGCTCGACATCTCCCATTCGGTCAATCAAGTCCTGGAGCTGCTGCTGTGACTGCTCAGCCTGGGTGACGTCAGTAACCTGCATAAAGTGAGTACCTGGCAACTGTTCAACCAGTTCAGCCAATAGCTCTTCGCGACGGGCCATCACCCCCAATTGGTAACCCTGCTTGGCCAGCTGAATAGCCAGCTCCCAGCCAAGACCTGAACTAGCTCCAACAATAATTGCTTGCTTCATAAGTTTCACCCATGCATCTAAAAAATGCTTTTATTATTATTTTGGCGATTTTAAGCGCATTTGACGCTATATTACTGATTTTTCGCCGAACTTTGAGTCACAATCCTGTGACAATAAATACTCAACCCGACCATCTGGCATCAATCGGCTCTTATCAATATCGAAGTATCCTAACAGATTATTCAAATCTCTCTGGGAATGGGGATAAACCGGCCTTTGTTCCCCGGTGCGCTGGGATTGGCTAAGTATATTCAGCTGCCTGATACCGTATTGGAGGTTGGGCAATTGACGGCGGGCATTGAGAACGCCAAGCCCGTAACCACAGCTGTTCTCGCCTACGTAGGGATAAAGCGCCTCAATAAACGCCTTTACCAGCGCGCCATCGAGATAGTTAAAGAAATCCCAAAACAGGCAGATATCAATTTTTGTCTTTGGATCAAGGTTGAGAGCTGCTGTAAATTGCTCGACCAACTGATTATGGGTTGGCTGTGGATGCTCTTGCTGATGCTCAGTTTCTAGCTGGCAGGAGCCTGAAAGTAACTCTTGGGAAAAGAGATCGACAAAAATCAGCTTGCACTTGAAATTGGAGAACAGATCAACCGTCGCTGGCATTGCCAGGCCCACATCCAGCACAACCAGCTGTTTGTCGACCTGGATTCTTTCAAAGAGTAACGGCGCGAGGTTGCTGTGCAACTCTGCGCTCAAGGACTGGCTGTTGCTTTCAGCTCGCTTGATCCTCACACCCATATCCATCCAATTGAAAGTAGATACCCTTGACCTGTTAAATTGGCAGAGCTTTTGAAAAGAGCTTTTAAAAAAGAGCTTTAAACAACCGCCATTTGAAGAAAGTTCGCTCTAGGATACCTTGGATTTTTCAGTATCGAACAATGGTGCGCTATCCTTAACCGCAGGTTTTGTGGGCAGCTCTTTTGTGGCTGGCTCACCGGGATCCATCTCTATACTGCCTTTAAATTTAGCGCCATCTTCCAGCGTGACTCGGGGAGCATCAATATTGCCGAGAACATTACCGGTCTTGGAAATAATCACTTTTTCCACGCCGGAAATATCGCCCTGAACACTGCCCTCAACACGTACAATTTTGGCGGAGATATCGGCTTTTAATTTTCCAGCTGAACCAACGGTGACCTCATGTCCCTTGGCACTGATACTGCCTGATACATTTCCTTCAATTACCAGGTCTTCGCCGCTGACTATTTTCCCTTCAATAACAACTGTTGGACCTATCATTGCTGTGCCTCCTGATAATGGCGTATTGCTGCTCTCAGCGGTCTGACCAAAACCAAGAGAAGATTTTTTTCCTGCAGAAGCTTTGCTGTCTGCATCTTTTGTAAAATCAAACATAGTGAATACCAGTTAAACCTGTAAAGACCAAATCATGCTACCAAGTTAAAAACCAATCATCCAGCCTGCCAAATGATTTTTTTCAAACCTGCAGCACAATAATTTATAGACAAAAAATTAACTAAGCTGCTCAATTTCCTGCTGAATATCAAACCAGGCTTCCTCTTTTTCAGCCATAGTTTTTTTGACAACTGCCTGGATTTCCAACTGTTCTTTTAGCTGGGTTTTATTGCTGTCGGAATATATTTCAACATCGGCCAGGAGCAGTTCAATATCAGTGAGCTGGGTTTGCAATTTCTCAATTTCATTTTCGAGTTTTTTAGATTTTTTGGTCAGGGGAGAAAGTTTTTTTCGCGCCTCTGCAGATTGCTGGCGCTGAAGTTTTTTCTCTGCACTGCTGAGGGATTCCTTAACCTGCCCGCGCTCAATTGGGGTGGCATCAGGCACACGATTATAATTTTTTAGCCACTGCTGGTAATCGTTAAGATCGCCATCAAATTCACCCACAGAACCATTGGCTACCAAGTAAAATTCATCGACTGTATTACGCAGCAGATGACGATCGTGAGAGATCACCACCAGCGCGCCTTCATAACCCTGGAGAGCCAGGGTTAACGCCTGGCGCATCTCCAGATCCAGGTGGTTAGTCGGCTCATCGAGCAATAGCAGGTTGGGTTTATGCCAGACAATAATTGCCAGTGCCACACGGGCTTTTTCGCCACCGGAAAAATCTGCAATTGGCTCCAGGGCTTTATCCCCATGGAAATCGAAGCCTCCAAGAAAGTTACGAATTGCCTGTTCCGTTGCCTGGGGACTGATTCTTTGGATATGCAGAAAGGCGCTTGCCTGCAAGTCCAGAACTTCCAGCTGGTGCTGGGCAAAGTAACCAACTTTTATATTTTCACCGTAGACACGCTTGCCATCGAGCAGGTCGAGGTCGCCGGTCAGGCTGCCAATCAGTGTAGATTTACCGGCACCATTTGGTCCCAATAAACCAATTCTTGTTCCCGGCTGCAAATCAAAATTTACCTGGCTGAGAATTTTTTTATCGCCGTAACCCAGATCTGCCTGGCTGATATTCACCAGCGCACTGTGGGCTTTTTTGGGTATTGGAAAGTTAAAATAAAATGGCGAGTCAACATGGGCCGGGGCAATATCTTCCATGCGCTGTAACTCTTTTACCCGACTCTGGGCCTGCTTGGCTTTCGAGGCTTTTGCGCGAAAGCGTGCAATAAATCCTTCAACTTCCTTTCGGCGTTTTTGCTGCTTTTCATAACTGGCCTGCTGCAGTGCCAAACGCTCGGCGCGGACTTTCTCAAAAATTGAATAATTGCCCTTATAGGCATTGGTTTTCTGATGTTCGATATGCACAATTCGCTCGACAACATTGTCGATAAAATCCCGATCGTGGGAAATGATCAGCAGTGTGCCGGGATAAGTTTTTAACCACTGCTCCAGCCACAATGTGGCATCTAAATCCAGGTGGTTGGTCGGCTCATCG
>JBMYPM010000002.1:0-17490 GCA_049600275.1 Porticoccaceae bacterium
GTTTCTCGGTGTCGAGCTGATCACCAAAGTGCCGCCGACCCTGCATACTCCGCTGATGTCCGGTACCAATGCAGTATCCGGGATTACCCTTGTTGGCGCCCTTTTGGCCGCCGGTAATGAGGGGTCGCCAATGCTGGTTAATGTGCTGGGCTTTATTGCAGTGACACTGGCAACCATCAATGTTGTGGGCGGTTATCTTGTAACTAATCGCATGCTCGCCATGTTTAAAAGGAAGTAAGCGATGAATGCAAATATTGTAAATTTTGTTTACCTGGTTGCCGGTATTCTATTTATTCTCGGCATTAAAGGCCTGACCAAACCCAAGACAGCAGTGCGCGGCAATATGCTCTCAGCGCTGGGCATGCTCCTGGCCGTGGTTGTCACCCTGGTCAATATAGATACCATCGACTTCAGTTATATAGTTGCCGGTGTGCTCGTGGGTGGCGCTGTTGGCGCGACTATGGCGCTGCGTATCCAGATGACCTCCATGCCGCAAATGGTTGCCCTGCTAAATGGCTTTGGCGGTGGCGCATCCCTGACCATTGCCCTGGCTGAATACTTTACTGTATCCGCTGCAGCTCCATCTACATTCGGTGACCTGTTTGTCCCGGTTGCGCTGGATAGCGCTGCCTTTGGCGTTGGTGTTGAGGGCACAATTGCTGTACTGGCAATTGGCCTGACCATCCTGATTGGTGCAGTAACCCTGACCGGCAGCCTGGTTGCGTTCAGCAAGCTCCAGGAGTTGATGAAAAAGAGCTATGGACTGCCCGGTGGCCCGATTGGCAATGGATTGTTCCTGGTTGCAGCACTGGCGGCCGTGGTGAGTTTGCTGATCAATCCAGGCAATGTTCCAGCCGTGGTGGCGATTGTCACGCTGGCACTGCTGCTCGGACTGTTCCTGGTTATGCCTATTGGTGGCGCAGATATGCCAGTGGTTATTGCACTGCTTAACTCCTATTCGGGAATCGCTGCAGCGCTGGCCGGATTTATTCTCGGCAACACTGTATTGATTATCGCCGGCTCCCTGGTGGGAACCTCGGGATTAATTCTTACCAAAATTATGTGTGTCGCTATGAATCGCTCATTGGCCAATGTGCTGTTTGGCAAGATGGCTGCTGGCGGCGAGACGATTGATGCCGATGAAATCTATGCCGGCAAGGTGACCAGTGCCCAGCCCGACGAAGTGGCGATGATGCTTGAAGTGGCCCAGCGCGTCGTTATTGTTCCCGGCTACGGTATGGCCATGGCGCAGGCCCAGCACGCGGTGCGCGAACTGGCTGATGCAATGGAAGCACGTGGGGTTGAAGTTGAGTATGGTATTCACCCGGTGGCAGGACGAATGCCCGGGCATATGAATGTACTGCTTGCCGAAGCCGAGGTTCCCTACGACAAGCTGGTTGAGATGGATAGAATCAACCCGACTTTTGACGACACAGATGTGGTTATTGTGATTGGTGCCAACGATGTGACTAACCCAATGGCGCGAGAGGCTGAGGGCAGTCCAATCTATGGAATGCCGATTCTCAATGTCGATAAAGCCAAAAATGTGGTGGTTATCAAACGTTCATTGAGTCCGGGCTTTGCTGGATTGCCCAACCCCCTGTTTGCCCTGGATCATACATTGATGGTCTATGGGGATGGCAAGAAAGCAGTGGTTGAAATGACTGCTGCACTCAACCAGGCTTAATCGACGAGGTTGCATTAGACGAGGTTGCATTAGAAGCAGGCATAAAAAAACCGGCGTTAGCCGGTTTTTTTATTCACAGCGAAAACTACTTTTTACAGTTACTTCTCGCCGAGAGCGTTTTACTTGCTAAGGGCTTTAACCTGAGCATTTAAGCGGCTCTTATGACGGGCAGCTTTATTCTTGTGAATAATGCCTTTGTCCGCCATACGGTCTAGAACTGGAACTGCTGATGCGTAAGCTTCCTGGGCATCGGCCTGGACGCCAGCTGCTATAGCTGCATCAACTTTTTTCAAATAGGTGCGAACCATTGAGCGCAGGCTGGCATTGTGCTGGCGGCGTTTCTCGTTCTGGCGTGCGCGTTTCTTAGCTTGGGCTGTATTTGCCACTTGTTTGTACTCCTCTCAAAGGGTCTCACTGAAGGCGCGGAAATATACAGGGTTTAACTGCCACATTCAACTCAATTTTTGCAGGAATATTGCCGCTGGGCAAAGTACCTGAAAGGGCTGTCTAATGGGGGAGTGATTAGTCCCAACAGGGCACATTTACATATTCACTTGGCGATGTTCATAGAGGTCGTTAAACTGCGCTGAATAACCCTGTGAAAGTAGAGTAGTCAATTGACCGAAGAGCAGCCGCAGAAACAGCAGCAACCGAGTAAAAAAACCGACGGCGGACTATTGCGCTCCAGCGGTGTGGTCAGCTTCTTTACCATGCTGTCGCGATTTATGGGGTTGGCGCGGGATATTATCTTTGCCCGGGTGATTGGCGCCGAGGCGCTGGCCGATGTGTTCTTTGTCGCCTTTAAGATTCCCAACTTCTTTCGCCGCCTGTTTGCCGAGGGCGCCTTTGCCCAGGCTTTTGTGCCGGTACTCGGTGAATATCGTGAGAAGGGCAGCCAGGCAGCGCTCAAAGACCTGACCAATCGGGTCTTTGGTACTCTCGGTCTGTCCCTGCTGATGCTTACCCTGGTGGTGGTTATCGCCTCACCATTGATAGCCGCACTATTTGCCCCTAAATGGTATTTAAGCGATCCGTTTAAATTTAATGCCACTGCGGAAATGCTGCGAATCACTTTCCCCTATTTACTGTTTATCTCCATGACCGGTGTTGCCGGCGGAATATTAAATAGCTACGACCGTTTTGCAGTGCCGGCATTTACACCGCTGCTGCTAAATATGTCGATGATTTTTGCCGCTTTAATCGCCGCCCCCTGGTTTGACCAGCCAACCTATGCCCTGGCATGGGGTGTATTTGCCGCCGGTGTTATTCAGCTTACCTTCCAGCTGCCATTTTTGGCGCGTATTCATATGTTGCCGGTACCAGTAGTTGACTGGCGTCACCCCGGGGTTAAAAAAATACTTGCGTTAATGGGGCCGGCTATCTTTGGAGTCTCGGTCAGCCAGATCAACTTGCTGCTGGACACTATGCTGGCGACCTTCCTGCCCACCGGCAGCGTTTCATGGTTATATTACTCCGACCGTTTATCTGAACTGCCCCTAGGGGTTTTCGCAGTGGCAATTGCCACGGTGATTCTGCCCAATCTGTCCCGCCATCATGCCGCCAGCTCCACTGAAGCCTATTCCCTGACACTGGATTGGGCATTGCGAATGGTGCTGTTGATCGCCGTACCTGCCGCCGCTGCCCTTATGCTGCTGGCCGAGCCGATCCTGGCAACACTGTTTTTATACGGCGACGTTATGACCCCGCGGGATATGACTATGGCGACCTATAGTTTGCGCGCCTACTCTCTGGGCCTGGTTGCCTTTATGCTGATTAAGGTGTTGGCGCCAGGCTTTTTTGCCCGCCAGGATATGCGCACACCGGTGCGGATTGGCGTAATTGCCATGGTCTCGAATATGTTTCTCAACCTGCTGTTTGTTCTGCCCCTGCATCATTACTGGCAGATCGGTCATGTGGGACTGGCGCTGGCGACCTCTGTCTCGGCATTTCTTAATGCCGGACTGCTGTTTTTAGCACTGCGCAAAAAGGCTATCTATGTCCCGGGCCAAGTCTGGTTGCGCTTTACGGTTAATTTAATCGCTGCGGTGGCGGCCATGTTGGTCGCGCTGGTGCTGGTTGCTGATCAGTTTGATGCCTTGAATACACTGTTATGGCAGCAATTGAGCTGGTGGCAGCGCAGCAGTGGTATAGCCCTTATCTGCGGTGCTGGTTTTGGCGCTTATATCGGGGTTCTCTGGGTGACGGGAGTGCGGCCCGCCGATTTGCGCGGTCCGGCCAAGGCAACCAGTCGTGAGCATTAAGCAGCAGCTGTAAAAAAGGCTTGCAGTTCACAGGCAAATCCCCAGCTTAATTCGCCCGGCAGCTTACCTTTCTGGCCGTTGGTAGGTATACTCGCCGATCAGTTTAAAGAGTGAAAAATACGGTTGTGCAGCAGGGTAAAATGACCTTTATTCGCGGACTGCATAACCTGCAGCCGGGAAAGCAGAAATCAGTGGTCACTATCGGATCTTTCGATGGTGTACATATTGGTCACCAGGCCATTTTGCAACAGGTCAAAGATGCCGCGAAGCGCTTGCAACTGCCGTCGGTCGTGATGACGTTTGAACCTCAGCCTAGAGAGTATTTTTCCTCTGAGCGAGCGCCGGCCAGATTGATGCGCCTGCGGGAAAAGATCGACGCGCTATTGGATTTTGGTATCGATCATGTGGTCTGCCTTAAGTTTAATCGCCAGTTGCGAACTCTCTCGGCACTCGACTTTATCGACCAGGTACTGGTTCAGGGCCTGGCCGTAGAGCATTTGATTGTCGGCGATGATTTTCGTTTTGGCTGTGACCGCAGTGGAGACTTTGCGATGCTGACCGAATGTGGTGTGCAGGCTGGGTTTGAGGTGATGGATACCGCTACTGTCGAGATCGAAGGTCAGCGGGTCAGCAGTACCCTGGTTCGCGAATTTGTCGAGCGGGGAGATTTTCAGGGAGCCGCCGAGCTGTTAGGTCGGCCATTCTCTATCAGTGGTGTGGTTGGATACGGTCAGCAGCTGGGGCGCGAGTTGGGATTTCCAACTGCCAATGTGCAGTTAAACCGTTTTAGTGCTCCGCTGTCAGGTGTTTTTGCTGTGAAAGTGAATGTGGCGGGAACAACCTATCAGGGTGCCGCCAATGTGGGTGTGCGGCCAACCGTAGATGATCTGCTAAAGCCTATTTTAGAGGTTCATCTGCTGGATTTTGAAGGGGACCTTTACGGTCAGCGAATTGCAGTGGAGTTTGTTCACAAGATTCGCGATGAACAGAGATTTACCGGTTTAGAAGAACTGATCGCTACGATCCAGGGTGACGTAGAAACGATCAGGCAGTGGTTTACAAACAACAAATAAAGATAAGGCTGGCCTGCAGGGCCGATAAAAGAGACTAATGACAGACTATAAAGCAACACTGAATCTGCCGAAAACGGCTTTTCCCATGCGCGCAAATCTGGCGCAGCGCGAGCCGGGAATGCTTAAAGAATGGCAGGATACAAATCTCTATCAGCAAATTCGCCAGGCACGCGCCGGTCGTGAAAAGTATATTCTTCACGATGGCCCTCCCTACGCCAACGGTGAAATTCACCTCGGCCATGCGGTCAATAAAACCCTTAAGGATATCGTTGTTAAGTCTCGCACGCTGAGCGGTTTTGATGCTCCCTATATTCCCGGCTGGGACTGTCACGGTCTGCCTATTGAGCACAATGTTGAGAAAAAAGTCGGCAAGGCCGGCGTCAAGATAGAGTACTCAGCCTTCCGCAAAAAATGTCGCGATTACGCCATGAAACAGGTCGATGGCCAGCGCGCCGGTTTTGTGCGCATAGGTGTATTTGGTGATTGGGAGCAACCCTATCTAACCATGAACTACCGGGTTGAGGCGGATACGATTCGCGCCCTGGGTAAGATTGCCGCCAATGGCCATCTGGTGAAGGGTTACAAGCCGGTTTACTGGAGTGTTGTCGGTGGTTCTGCACTGGCCGAAGCCGAGGTCGAGTACCAGGATAAAACCTCTTACAGCATTGATGTTGCCTACCCGGTAGTCGACCAGCAGCTTGAAAAGCTGACTGCCGCCTTCGGTGGTGCGCCCGGCGAAGGCGAGATCAATATGTTGATCTGGACCACCACGCCGTGGACGATTCCGAGCAGCCAGGCAATCTCGGTCGGCGCAGACCTCAGCTATGTGCTGGTGCAGATTAATACACAGCATGGCCCGCTGCGACTGGTCTGTTCAGAGCTGCTACTGGAGTCAGTGATGCAGCGCCTTGAGATCGAAGAGTATCAAACTCTGGCGACCTGCCAGGGTCAGCAGTTGGAAAATGTCATTGCCCGACATCCGTTTTACGATCGTGAGATTCCGGTCTTGCTGGGTGAGCATGTGACTACTGATGCTGGTACCGGTTGTGTGCATACTGCCCCCGACCACGGTATGGAAGATTTTGTAGTCGCCAAGCAGTACGGTATCAGCACCCTGAATTATATTTTGGATAACGGAGTATTTCACGACGATGTTGAGCTGTTCGCCGGCCAGCATGTTTACAAAGTCGATGACTCGGTTCTTGAAGTACTGCGTGAACACCAGCGTCTGCTCAGCTGTGGAAAGTTTGTTCACAGCTATGCCCATTGTTGGCGCACCAAAACCCCATTGATCTATCGCGCCACACCCCAGTGGTTTATCTCGATGGATAAAAATGGTCTGTTGGAGAAAGCCAAGGCGGCGATTAAAGATGTTAGCTGGCACCCGGATTGGGGACAGGCGCGTATTGAAGGTATGCTGGACAACAGTCCGGACTGGTGTATCTCTCGCCAGCGCACCTGGGGTGTACCGATTGCGCTGTTTGTTCACAAGCAGACCGGAGAGCTTCATCCCAACACGCCGGCACTGATTGAGCAGGTTGCCCAGTTGGTTGAGAAGGACGGCATAGATGCCTGGTTTGAGCTGGATGCGGCGGATTTAATCGGCGCAGATACCGCTGATTACCAGAAGGTGACAGACACCCTGGATGTCTGGTTTGACTCAGGTGTGACCCACGAATCTGTGGTCAATGCCCGTGAAGAGCTGCGCTATCCGGCAGATCTCTATCTCGAGGGATCGGACCAGCATCGCGGCTGGTTCCAGTCATCCCTGAAGACAGCCATCGCCATTAATGGCACTGCGCCCTATAAAGCGGTGTTAACCCATGGTTTCACCGTGGATGAACACGGCCGCAAGATGTCCAAGTCAGTGGGCAATGTAATCTCGCCGCAAAAGGTAATCAACGATATGGGTGCAGATGTGTTGCGCCTGTGGATAGCCTCGGCAGACTTTAGCGGTGAGATGACCGTCTCTGATGAGATTTTAAATCGCGCCGGTGATTCCTATCGTCGTATTCGCAACACTGCACGCTACTTCCTCTCCAACCTGGATGGGTTTGACCCCGCCGAGAATGCAATCGAGCACAGCGATTTGCTGGCTCTGGATCGCTGGGCGATCGATTGTGCGGCGCAGTTGCAGGAAGAAATTATCACCGCTTACGACCAGTTCCAGTTCCATATTATCTACCAGAAGCTGCATAACTTCTGTGTGCGGGATATGGGTGGCTTTTACCTGGATATTATTAAAGACCGAATTTACACCTGTCCTGAAGACAGCTTGCCACGGCGTTCAGCGCAGACGGCGCTATATCATATCGCCGAGGCGTTCACCCGCTGGATAGCGCCTATCCTGAGCTTTACCGCCCATGAGATATGGGGCTTTATGCCCGGTGACCGCGAGTCTTCCGTGTTCCTTGCCGAATGGTATCCACTGCCGCGTCTGCTGGCAGATGAAAAGATCAATCAGCAGGACTGGGCGGCAATTTTGCAGGCTAAAGAAGCGATCAACAAGGTTATCGAAGACCAGCGCAACCAGGGTGTGATTAAAGGTTCACTGGGTGCAGATATTGAGTTGTTTGCCTCCCCGGAATTGCACCAGTCATTGGCCAAACTTGGCGATGAGTTGCGCTTTGTGACTATTACATCAAAGGCGACTCTTTTACCGCTTTCAGATGCGGTAGATGCCAGTGACTCGCCGCTGGAGGGGTTGAAAATCGGCCTGCAGCGCTCCACGGCTACAAAATGTGTCCGCTGCTGGCACTTTATTGACGATGTGGGCAGCAGTGAAGAGCACCCGGAGATCTGCGGTCGCTGTATAAGTAACCTGGATGCGGACGGAGAGGTTCGTCACTATGCCTGATCGCAATAGCAACTTCAGATTGCGCTGGTTTGCTATTGCAGCCACAGTTCTGTTGCTTGATCAGTTGACCAAGCTGTGGATTATGACTGACTTCGCCCTTGGCGACAGTCGCTATATCAGCAGTTTTTTTAATCTGGTGCGTGCCCATAACGAGGGCGCAGCATTTAGTTTTCTTAGCGATGCCGGTGGCTGGCAGCGCTGGTTTTTTACTTTTCTATCCACCGCTATCAGCCTGGTCATAATTGTCTGGCTGGCGCGCCTGCCAAGACACAAGATTCTTGAGGCTATTGCCCTGTCGCTGATTCTTGGCGGTGCCCTGGGTAATTTGTATGACCGTGTAACCCTGGGTTATGTGGTCGACTTCCTGGATTTCCATTGGGCCGGTTGGCACTTTGCCGCTTTTAATGTCGCCGATATGGGTATTTCATTGGGGGCGGGATTAATTATTGTCGATACGCTGTTTTTTGCCGATACCTCAACGGGCGAAGATGGTCAGTCCACGGATAAGTGACAGACAAAAAATTTTTAACAATACAGTTAGCAGCAGAGATTAAATATGAGTTTAACCATAGGCAAAGGAACCACCGTAACCCTGCATTTTGCACTTGTCCTGGAAGATGGCGCGGTCGTGGATTCCAACTTTGAAGGAAAGCCTGCGACCTTTTCAATTGGCGATGGCAACCTGTTGCCAGGGTTTGAAGAGACTTTGATGGGGCTGTGCAAAGACGACCAGCGAGAGTTTGTTGTCCCGCCGGAAAAAGCCTTTGGGCAGCACAATGAACAGAATCTGCAGCGCGTGGCCATGGATAATTTTGCCGATCTTGAAATTGAGCCCGGGGCGATGTTTTCCTTCCAAAACGGCGATGGTGAACTGCCCGGTGTTATCACCGAAATTATGGACGGTGAAGTGATGGTCGACTTTAATCATCCACTGGCGGGTAAAAATATTATTTTCCAGGTCAAGATTATGGATGTTATTCCAGAGAGCCTGCACTGATGAAGAGTTGTTGTTAATGGATATTAAATTAGCCAACCCGCGGGGTTTTTGTGCCGGTGTCGACCGGGCTATCGATATAGTCAACCGGGCGCTGGAGGTGCATGGCGCGCCAATCTATGTGCGTCACGAAGTCGTTCACAACAAATTCGTGGTCGACGACCTGCGCGCGCGAGGTGCGGTTTTTGTCGATGAGCTGGATGAAATTCCCGACGATGTTATCGTTATTTTCAGCGCCCACGGTGTCTCCCAGGCAGTGCAAAATGAAGCCAGGCGACGCAGCTTAAAAGTCTTTGACGCAACCTGCCCGCTGGTGACCAAAGTTCATCTGGAAGTTACCAAATACAGTGATGATGGCATGGAGTGTGTACTTATCGGCCATGCCGGTCACCCGGAAGTCGAAGGCACTATGGGGCAGTATGACCAGTCCCGCGGCGGTGAGATCTACCTGGTTGAAAATGAGCAGGATGTCGCCAGCCTGAGGGTTAAAAATCCGTTAAAGCTGGCCTTTGTTACCCAGACAACATTGTCGATGGATGATACGGCGCGGGTTATCGATGCGCTGCGGGAGAGATTTCCCGCCATTGAGGGGCCGCGCAAAGATGATATCTGCTACGCCACCCAGAACCGCCAGGATGCAGTTAAGCAGCTAGCTATAGAATCTGACCTGGTGCTGGTGGTTGGCTCGGTTACCAGTTCCAATTCAAACCGCCTTCGGGAGTTGGCTGAGCACTGTGGCTGCAGGGCTTATCTTATTGATGGCCCGGAGGATATCCAGTCTCACTGGCTCGAGCAGACCGCATCCATCGGTATTACTGCCGGCGCATCGGCTCCAGATATCCTGGTGATGAATGTTATTAAAAAGCTGGTTGACCTGGGTGCCAGTGCACCTCAGGAGTTGGATGGTGTGGTTGAGAATGTAAGGTTTTCCCTGCCCAAAGAACTGCGTGTTTAAATAACGGCCCTCGCAACTGACCTGCATTTCACAGGCCAGTGTTTGCAAAGGCTATACTCTAAAGGCTACTGGCAGGATTCGATATAGGTCGACAGAGCCTTCGTGGAAGGATCGAGATCCGCCGTCTGACCAGCGTTGTCAGCCAGCAGCTGATTGGCCATTTTCTTGCCCAGCTCAACACCCCACTGATCAAACGAATTAATATTCCAAATGCTGCCCTGAACAAATACTTTGTGTTCATAGAGTGCAATCAGGGCGCCAAAGTTTTTCGGTGAGAGCTCCTTTAATAGCAATACATTGGACGGCTTGTTGCCCGGGTAGTAGCGGTGCTGTTCAGCTTCAGGTGCCTCCTGGCCGCGCATCAGGGCCGAGGCCTGGGCCAGCATATTGCCGAGCAGTACTTTATGGTGCTCGTCGTTACTCATGATGTCCCGGGCGGCAGCAATAAAGTCCACCGGTGCCAGTCGAGTGCCCTGGTGCAGAAGCTGGAAGAAGGCGTGCTGGCCGTTGGTGCCAGTCTGGCCCCAGAGGATCGCGCCGGTATCGTAATCTACAGCGTCCCCGCCCAGGGTTGTGGACTTGCCGTTGCTCTCCATATCCAGCTGTTGCAGGTAGGATGGTAACAGCAGCAGGCGCTCACAGTAGGGGATAACGGCTGTCGACTGGGCATTCAAAAAGTTGTTGTACCAGATACCCAGCAGTGCCAGGATCACCGGCATGTTTTCCGCCGCCGGTGCGGATTGGAAGTGAATATCCATCTCCCGGGCACCAGCCAGCATCTCCTCGAATCTCTCATAGCCAATAGAGATGGCGATAGAGAGGCCAATACTTGACCACAGTGAGTAGCGACCGCCGACCCACTCGGCAAATTCAAGAATCTGCGACTCGGGAATGCCATAGGCCATCGCATTTTCGCGGCTGGCGGTAAGGCCGATAAAATGACTGCTGGTCTGGGCTTCTTTAAGGCCCAGCTTCTGCTCAAACCACTCCCGGGCAGTCTTGGCATTTAGCAGGGTCTCCTGGGTGGTGAAGGTCTTGCTGGCCACCGCGATCAGTGTGGTCTCCGGATTGAGCTTCTTCAGGGTGGAGATAATTTCCGCACCATCCACATTGGAGATAAAGTGCAGTTTAAGGCAGGGGTGGGCAAATTCCTGCAGGGCACTGCAGGCCAGTTTCGGACCCAGGTCCGAGCCGCCAATGCCGATATTGACTACATCGGAGATCGGCTTGCCGGTGCTGCCGAACCATTCGCCATTGCGGATTTTTTCGCTGACCAGCTTTACCTGGCCCAGCTGCTGTTTTACCAGTGCTACACGCTGATCGGATTCCTCCGCCGCTGCGGCAACTTTCTGGTCGCCGATCTCGGCGCGCAGGGCGGCGTGCAACACGGCGCGGTTTTCTGTGGTATTGATAACTTCCCCCGAGAACATTGCCGCGCGATGCTGCTCCAGGGGTGATTGCTCGGCCAGGGCCAGCAGTGCCTGCCAGGTTTTTTCACTGACCAGGTTTTTCGAGAAGTCCAGGTGTAGCTCTCCACAGTCCACTGACATTTCCTCTGCGCGGTTGGGATTTTCAGTAAAGAGATCGGAAATCCGTTTGGCGCTGGCTGGCCCGGCAAGTTGCTGCAGATTTTTCCAGGCTTGGGTGGCCATAAGTGAGTAGGTCATTTTGCGGTTGTTCCTGTGATTTGGTTGTTCTTGTGATTCGGTTGTTGTCTGGTTTGATAGCGCATGTGAATCGCTGCCGAGGGCGCGTAAACTTGCTGGTAATTTAGCACTCTAAAGCCAAACAGCATGCAACAATAACGTATTTTTTCCAGTGTTACTGTAGTTAACTATTATTGTAATAAAATTACATTATTAATCAGGATGATACATTAATTATGGCTAAATTTCGTAATTTTGTTACAATTTCAACTTCGTCAAAGCGGAGCCATTATGGGCCAGTTAAACACTACAGTCGCTGAAGTTACTCAGCGTATTATCGAGCGAAGCAGCAGCTTGCGAGCTGATTACCTGCGTCAGTTAAAAGAAGATTACAGCAATCGTCCAGAGCGCGGAAAACTCAGTTGCGGCAACCTTGCCCACGGGTTCGCGGCCTGCGGTAAAGAGGATAAAGAAAGTCTGCGGTTGATGGAGGCGAGCAATATCGCCATCGTTACTGCTTACAACGATATGCTCTCTGCCCATCAGCCCTACGCGGTCTATCCGGACAAAATCAAGCAGGCCATGCGTGAAATTGGCTCCACGGCACAGGTTGCCGGTGGCGTACCTGCAATGTGTGACGGTGTTACTCAGGGTCAGGACGGCATGGAGTTAAGTCTTCTCAGCCGCGATCTGATCGCTCAGTGCACGGCCATGTCTCTGTCTCACCAGATGTTTGACGGTGTTTTGGCACTGGGTATCTGTGACAAGATTGTTCCCGGCCTGTTAATGGGTGTACTTAGCTTTGGCTATCTGCCAGCACTGTTTATTCCTGCCGGCCCTATGGAGTCGGGACTACCCAATAAAGAAAAGCAGCGCATTCGCCAGTTGTTTGCCGAGGGCAAGATTGGTCGCGATGAGTTGCTTCAGGCTGAGTCTGACTCTTATCACAGTGCGGGCACCTGTACCTTCTACGGTACCGCTAACAGCAACCAGGTAGTACTTGAAGCCCTGGGTCTGCAGTTGCCGGGCAGCTCCTTTGTGAATCCTGAAAACCCCTTGCGCGACAAGCTGACCACTGAAGCGTCACACCAGTTGGCTCGCATTACTGCGCTGGGTAATGATTACCGTCCAGTCGGTGAAATTGTCGATGCCCGCGCCATGGTCAATGGTACTGTGGCTCTGCTGGCTTCCGGCGGATCGACCAACCACAGCATGCACTTAGTGGCGATTGCCCGTGCCGCTGGCATTATTATGAACTGGGATGATATTTCCGAACTCTCTTCAGTTGTACCTCTGCTGGCCAAGGTCTATCCAAATGGTCAGGCCGATGTAAACCATTTCCACGCTGCTGGTGGCACCAGTGCCATGTTCCGTCAGTTGCTTAAGGGCGGCTATATGCATGCAGATGCCAAAACTGCCTGGGGTGATACCTTTGCTGACTTCACTCAAGAGTCATTCCTCGATGGCGATAAGGTAGTTTGGCGCGAGTCTCCAGAAGTACCTTTAGATCTTGAAGTTCTGACTACCCTGGATAAGCCATTTTCTCCGGAGGGCGGACTGCGCCTGTTGTCCGGTAATCTCGGTCGCGGTGTAATTAAAGTGTCTGCGGTAGCTCCTGAGCACCTTGTTGTTGAAGCACCTGCAGTAGTGATTGATGACCAGGACCAGCTGGCTGGACTGTTCCAGTCTGGTGAGCTAAATCGTGACTGTGTGGTGGTTGTTCGCTACCAGGGCCCAAAAGCGCTGGGTATGCCTGAGCTGCACAAGTTGACCCCGATGCTGGGTATTCTCCAGGACAAGGGTTACAAAGTGGCTCTAGTCACTGATGGACGTATGTCCGGTGCATCGGGCAAGGTTCCTGCGGCAATTCACCTGGTGCCAGAAGCGGCCAAAGATGGACTGTTATCGAAAATTGTCGATGGCGATATGATTCGCATTGATGCGGTGACTGGTGATCTGCAATTTGTCGGTGATCTCCAGGCACTTGAAGCCCGTGAAGCAGCACCTCAGCCGGATGCAGGCCAGCGCGGCTGTGGCCGTGAGTTCTTTGCGGTCAATCGAGACAATATCAGCAATGCAGAGCAGGGCGCTTCGTACCTGTTTGGCGGAGAGTAACAGTGCCTGAATCTTCCTGGAACCTGGTCGCCGATATTGGTGGAACCAATGCCCGCTTTTCAGCACTTCTAGAGGGCCAGCTTGAGAGTGAATATGAGTTTCATCACTCGGTGGAAGAGTACCCGCTGTTCAGTGACCTGGTAGTTAAACTCAGAGATGAGATAGCTGAGGCAACCGGTCTTAACAGTGCGCCAAGTGCTGTTTGCCTGGCCGTAGCCTGTCCGGCAGATGTTGAGCATATCGCTTTTACCAACAGTCACTGGGAATTTAGCAAGACTCAGTTAGTCGAATGGTTTGGCTGTGAACGCCTAGTGGTAATCAATGACTTCGAAGCCGTAGCCCACGGTATTACCGAGCTGGGTGAAGATGACTGCCTGAAAATTGGCGGTGAGTCTCCCCAGTCCCACAAGCCGATCGGTATCCTCGGTGCCGGAACTGGCCTGGGTATGGCTGGCCTGGTGTCCCACAGCGATGGCTACCATGTTCTGGATACTGAGGGTGGCCATGCGGATTTTGCCCCGGTCGGTCAGCGTCAGGTGGATGTTCTCGGCTGTCTGCGCGAGACCTACAAGCGCGTCTCACTGGAACGCGTTTTATCGGGCAAGGGTATCGTTAATATCTATAAGGCTATCTGTAAGATTGAAAACGCTGAAGAGCTGTTGGATACACCGCCAGAGGTGGTTGCTGCCGCGCTGGATGGCAGTAATCCACAGGCCTTAACTGCGTTGAATACATTTTGTGAATCCATGGGTGCAGCAGCCGGTAACCTGGCGCTCACCTTAGGCGCCAAAGGCGGCATTTATATTGCCGGTGGTGTTGTGCCGCGCTTTAGCGAGTTCTTTGCCAACAGCGGATTCCGCGACAAATTTGAAGAGAAGGGACGCTTTGCTACCTACCTTCAACCCATACCAGTTTACCTAGTAATGCGCAGCAATCTTGGGCTGCTGGGTGCTGCAAAAAAATTACAAGAAATTTGAGGAGATCAATGTGCGAAATTTACTAGCCGGTAATACGGTTATCCCGGTAATTGTTTTAGATCGAGAAGAAGATGCTGTCCCTCTGGCCAAAGCGCTGGTTGCCGGTGGCCTGAAAGTTCTCGAAATTACCCTGCGCACCCCTGCAGCTGTTGGCGGTATCAAACAGATTATCGAACAGGTTCCCGAGGCCATTGTTGGCACTGGTACCGTGTGCACCCCAGAGCAGGTTCAGCTGTCTGAAGACCTGGGATGCCAGTTTATGGTTTCGCCAGGCGCCACTGAGAAGCTTTTAGAAGCGGCACAGAAATCATCCGTTGGCCTGTTGCCCGGCGTATCCTCTGTCAGTGAAATGATGCGCTGCATGGAATACGGCTACCAGGACTTTAAATTTTTCCCTGCGGAAGCCTCTGGTGGCGCGGCTAAAATTAAAGCCCTATCCGGCCCCTTTGCCGACGTTAAGTTCTGTCCGACAGGGGGCATTGGACTGGGCAATGTGATGGATTACCTGTCGCTGCCAAGTGTTATGTGTGTCGGTGGTTCGTGGATTTGCCCGGCCAACCTGGTAAGAGAGCAGCGCTGGGACGAGATTGAGCAGTTAGCACGTGAAGCTAGCGCACTGGTTCAATAATAAAAAATTTTAGAGTAGATGGTTAATCCATCGTCGAGGTTTATGATGAACAGTAATAACGATTTGGTAATCTTTGGTGCTCGCGGCGATCTCGCTGAGCGCAAACTACTACCCGCGCTCTATCAGCTGGATCGTGCCGGTTTGCTTGACGAGAGCATGAGAATTGCAGGTCTGGCCCGCCAGGATGTGACCACTGAGGAGTTTGTCGCAAATACCCATGAAAATCTTAACAAGTATGTTTCCGAGTCAGACTGGGAAGAGGATTGCTGGGTAAGGTTCAGCAGCCGACTGACCTATGTGAAAGTCGATTTCTCGAAGCAGGAAGAATACCAGAACCTCAAACAGTGGCTGAATGTAAAGCGCACCCAAATCTACTACATGGCTACACCGCCGAGTATCTTTGGCTCTATCTGTGAAAATCTTGATGCTGCGGGCTGTGTCTTCGACTCCTCGCGCATTGTTCTGGAAAAGCCGATTGGTCACGACCTGAAGAGTTCAAGGGAAGTGAATGGAACTGTTGGCGAATATTTCCCCGAGCGCAATATCTACCGTATCGACCACTACCTGGGTAAAGAGACTGTACAGAACCTGCTGGCACTGCGTTTTGCCAACCGCATGATCAACTCCCAGTGGGACAACACCTGTATTGACCATATCCAGATTACTGCTGCTGAAACTGTGGGTATTGAGGGCCGCTGGTCCTACTACGACAAGGTCGGCCAGCTGCGCGATATGGTACAGAATCATCTGCTGCAGCTGTTGTGTATGGTGGCTATGGAACCGCCAAATTCACTGCAGGCCGATGAGATTCGCGCCGAAAAAGTAAAAATCCTCCGTGCCCTGAGTCCTATTACTGGCGAAAATGTTGTCAAGCACTCTGTGCGTGGACAGTATGCGGCCGGCTGGATTTCCGGTGAGCCGGTGGTTGGCTATATGGAAGAAGAGGGCAGTGAGCGCAATACCAGTGACACTGAAACCTTTGTTGCCCTGAAAACCTATGTCGACAATTGGCGCTGGGCCGGTGTTCCTTTCTACCTGCGTACCGGTAAGCGTATGAAGGCCAAAGGGACTGAGGTGGTGATCACTTATAAAGAACACCCCCATGCTATTTTCCCGGACTCGGGTGATCACAATAATCGCTTGATTATCCGCCTGCAGCCCAATGAAGGTATTGAGCTGGAGATGTTCTCCAAGAAGCAGTGCCTGAAAGAGCGTTCCAGTCTGGAAAAACGCACACTCAACCTGGACTTTTTTGATTCCTCCGGCGAGTCGAGAATTGCCGATGCCTACGAGACTCTGCTGCTCGAGGTGATCAAAGGTGATCAGTGGCTGTTTGTCAGCCGTGATGAAGTTGAAGCCTCCTGGCAGTGGTGTGATGCATTGCTGGAAGCCTGGCACGATCAGGGCATCAGCACCAAGCCCTACGGCGCTGGTACCTGGGGACCGTCAAAGTCAGAAACCCTGATTGAAAAAGATGGCCGCAGCTGGCACGAGGCCTAGGCTGCAGTTTCTGGTGATAAGAGTTTAAGAGAGATTTTTTATGAGTGAAATGCTTGAATTTGAAAATGCTTCGGCACTGGATATTGCCTTGAGTGAAAAGGTTGCCGGTCTTTTGGGAGCCTCTATTGAGTCTCAGGGCAGCGCTTCCCTGGTAGTTTCTGGTGGCCGCACGCCAATGGGTTTTTTCCATCTGCTCTCGCAGCAGGCCCTGGATTGGTCCAGTGTCACTGTGCTGCTGGCCGATGAGCGCTGGGTAGATGCTGATCACGCCGACAGCAATGAAAAGCTGGTGCGTGAAAACCTGCTGATCAATGAAGCCAGCCAGGCCAGGTACCTGGCACTGAAAAACAGTGCTGGACAGGCAGTGGACGGTGAAGTTGAATGCGCACAGGCGCTCTCTGGGCTGGGCACTTTTACTGTGGTTATCCTGGGTATGGGTGATGATGGCCACACGGCATCCCTATTCCCTGGCTCCGACGCCCTGGCAGCCGGTTTGGATATGGATTCCGGTCGCGACTGTATTGCGGTAACACCACTTCATGCACCCCACCAGCGTATGAGCCTGACATTACCAAGGCTGTTAAACAGCCAGCAGGTTGTTATTCATATCAGCGGTGCCAGCAAGCAGCAGGTTTTAAGCCAGGCTGAGAGTGGTGATGATGTGATGGAATTGCCAATCCGTTCAATACTGCAGCAACAGCAGGCGCCCCTTTCAATCTACTGGGCAAAGTAAGCTGGGCTGATTTATACAGATATAAAAAAACCGGCTGACGCCGGTTTTTTTATATCTGTTGATT
>JBMYPM010000003.1:0-17102 GCA_049600275.1 Porticoccaceae bacterium
GCTTCCTGGTTGAGATGAACCCGATCGCAGAGCAGCTGTTGGGATTTGAGCTGGATAAATCCAAACCGACCCAGGTTCATATGGCTATGCCATTGGCCAACGAAGACACCGGGGTTACTGTAACACCAGTCCACGACGCCCTAAATAAAGCGCTGAATATAGAGTCCAACCAGTCCCTACTGTTAAAGGTTCAGGGCGAAAACCCAATGAGTGTCTCTGTATCTGCATTCCCGCTGCGCGATTCAATGGGCAGAATCACCAAATGCTTGGTAATTTTCAGGCCACTCAGTGAAGCGCGCAGAGTATCCAGCCGTCTTAAATGGCAAGCTATGCACGACCCATTAACCGGGTTGCCGAACCGCGCCTCGCTGGCCAAGCGCATTCAAAAGGCGATTGAAATTGCCAAGCTCGAAGGCGCTATTCATGCGCTGCTGTACATAGATCTCTACAACTTCTCGGTAATCAACGACACCAGTGGCCACAATGCAGGAGATGAGCTGCTAAAGCAGTTTGCTCATTTGCTGGTAAAGCTGGCCGGCCCAAGTGATATAGCTGCACGTATTGGCAATGATGAGTTTGCCCTGTTACTGCACCGGGTAAATTATGACAAAGCCATGGCGCTGGCCGAGCAGATACTCAATGAACTGAGAGAGCTGAGTATTCCCTGGGAGGGCGAGGTGCTAAAAATCGGTGCCAGTATTGGCGGCATACTGATCGATGCGGATGCAGTATCTGATATTGACCTGATGATCTCTGCCGGTTCCTCCTGTGCCACCGCCCGCGACAAAGGCAGGAATAAAATACACTTCCAGTCGTTTAATGAGGAGGTCGCCAAGCGCCGCAGCCTCGCCACCAGTATGCCGAAGATAGTCTCGGCACTGGATGAAGACCGCTTTACATTATTTGCCCAGCCTATAGTGTCGATGAACAGGTCCAAAGGACCGGCCAAATACTATGAAGTGCTGGTCAGGATGCGCGATAGCGATGGCAGTATTTTACAGCCCTCTGAATTTATTCCCGTCGCCGAGCACTTTTCGCTGATAGATGATTTGGATAAATGGGTATTTAACCATTCGCTAAAATTTTTGCAGATGCTCAAAGCCAAGGGCTCTCCACTGCCGATGCTCTCGGTAAATTTATCCGGCAGCACAGTGGGTGATGAAAATGCGATCGACTATATACTCGGCGGCTTTAGCGACAGTGGAATATCGCCCCGGCATATTCAATTTGAGATCACCGAAACAGCGGCGGTAAAACATTTGCAGGAAGCGAAAAAATTAATCGCCACATTAAGGTCTGTGGGGGTGTCGATTGCGCTGGATGATTTTGGCAGCGGACTATCCTCATTTGCCTATTTAAAGGAACTGCCAATTGACTGCCTGAAAATTGATTCCAGCTTTATTCACACCATGGAAAATAGCGATGTCGACTATTCAGTGGTCAGCACCATCAATCACCTCGGCCACATCATGGGTATTCCCACTGTGGCAGAGGGTGTCGAAAATGAAAATCAGTTGGGACTATTGAAAAAGATTGGCGTGGATTATCTCCAGGGATTCCTTTTTCAGCATCCACAGCCGCTCAATAAAATCACTCTTTAGAGCTGCGCTTTAAGCGCTTGTTGTAAGCCCTTCTTTTAAGCCATCATATTCTGCACTGTGCAGACGCGGACCGTATTGTCCAACCACTGCACTGGCTGCACGGTTGGCAAATACTGCTGCAGAAAGACTGCTGTAACCCTGGGTTATGCCATACAGATAGGCGCCGGCAAACATATCTCCAGCGCCATTGGTATCCACTGCGGTAATCGGTTGCGCGGGAGCGGTGAGATATTGATTGCCATCAAACACCACTGAGCCCTGGCTGCCGCGAGTAACCACAAACTGCCTGGCAGTGTTTTGCAGATGTTCCAGTGCCTGGTCAATATTGTCGGTCTCGCACCAGTTGAGCGCTTCCTGTTCATTGCAGAATAAAAGGTCGACACCCTGACCGATGATCTCTTGCAGCCCGGCGCGAAAAAATTCAACGATCCCCGGATCAGAGAGGCTCAGGGCAATCTTGGTGCCGGCCTGTCGAGCTATATCAGCCGCCTCTATAGCCGCCTGTTTAGCACTGTCACCAGTGACTAAATAACCTTCTATGTAAAGGTATTCTGAATCTGCAATAGCATCGCCATCGAGGTCGGCGGATGACAGTTCAGTACTGGTGCCGAGAAAAGTGTTCATGGTGCGCTCGGCATCGTCGGTAATCATTACCAGGCATTTGCCGGTGATGCCTTGGGATATTTGCGCATGGGCATTGTGGTCAACACCGTTGTCGGCAAGATCCTGCATATAAAAGTGGCCGTTCTCATCGTCGGCAACTTTGCAGGAAAAGAAACTTTCACCGCCGAACTGGCTAAGGGAGATAACCGTATTGGCGGCAGAGCCGCCACAGGCACGCTTCGACATCACCATATGATCGGCTAGATTATTCAGCAAAAAATGTTGCCGCTCCTCATCGACCAGAGTCATTAAACCCTTTTCAATGCTGAGCTCCTTAAGGTTGTTGTCAGTGACTTCAATTTCGGTATCGACTAGCGCATTACCAAGACCATAAACATGGTACTTCTTCATAGCTTTTCCCTGTTTTAAGCTTTGGCGTAGTGGGTAACAATACCCTGCTGAGTTGCCAGAAATAATATATCGGCGGGTTTGCAGGCAAAAAAGCCGTTGGTGACTACACCGGTGATCTGATTAATTTTTTCTTCCAGATCGGTGGTAGAACCAACAGGATAGAGATGGTGAACATCGAGAATCTGGTTGCCGTTGTCAGTGACTACGCCTTCACGCCACACCGGATCGCCACCCAGCTTGACCAGCTCGCGGGCGACATGGCTGCGCGCCATAGGGATGACTTCAACGGGCAGCGGGAAAGTGCCCAGGTGATCGACCCATTTACTCTCGTCAGCAATGCAGACAAATTCTTTAGAGACTGCGGTCACAATTTTTTCTCGCGTAAGTGCGGCACCGCCACCTTTGATCAGTTCAAGGCGAGGGTTAGCTTCGTCAGCACCGTCGATATAGATGGCAATTTCCGGCGCAGAATTTAATTCGATTACGCTGATGCCGTGACCGCGAAGGCGCTCGGCAGAGGCTTCAGAACTTGCCACAGCCGCCTGAAATTTATGTTTGTGTTCAGCGAGTAAATCGATAAAAAAGTTAGCCGTAGAACCTGTGCCTATACCGACAATACTGTCACTATCAATTTTTGTTAATGTGTACTCTACAGCTGCTGCTGCCACTGCATGTTTAAGTTGATCTTGATCCACCCCTAACCTCGATAATTATCCGCTATCAGAAGTCTGCGATTATACGGTGATAACAGGAATAAAACAGATTCATTGCTTTGAGGGTGGCGTAAATTGTTTTATCAACATACCATTGCTGCTAAACAACCGTTTCTTAAAGAAAAATTAGTTTAAATCCTGTAAACGGAACCTTTATATTAAGGAAAGTCCATGCCGACTAAGTATGTGAAAAAAATTCTCGATGCGCGTATCTACGACTTGGTAGTCGAGACGCCGATCGACCCGGCTCCATTGCTTTCGCAGCGATTAAATAACCAGGTTCTGCTGAAGCGAGAAGATCTGCAGCCGGTGTTCTCGTTTAAATTGCGCGGCGCTTACAACAAACTGCGCCAGCTTTCGGATCAGCAGCGAGCCAATGGTGTTATTGCCGCCTCAGCAGGAAATCATGCTCAGGGTTTGGCGCTGGCGGCAAAGCAGATGGGTGTTAAAGCAACCATTGTTATGCCCAAGACTACACCGCAGATTAAAGTTGAAGCGGTTCGAGCCCGTGGCGCAAAGGTTGTGTTGGTTGGCGATAATTACGATGCCGCATCAGCCCATGCCAATAAACTGGTTGAAGAGAAAGGGTTGGTTTATATCCATCCCTTTGATGACCCGGATGTTATTGCCGGTCAGGGCACCATTGGTGTGGAAATCCTGCGCCAGTTATCCGGTGATCTCGACGCAATATTTATCGCGGTTGGCGGGGGTGGACTCTGTGCCGGTGTCGCTGCCTATGTAAAGTATGTGCGACCCGATGTAAAAATTATTGCTGTTGAAGCCGATGACAGCGCCTGCTTGGATGCCGCCTTAAAGGCAGGCCGCCGAGTGCGCCTAAAAGAAGTCGGCATCTTTGCCGATGGCACGGCAGTTGCGCAAATTGGTAAAGAGACTTTCCGGCTCTTAAAAGAATTGGTCGATGAAGTGATCACCGTTAGCACCGACGAAATCTGTGCTGCGATCAAAGATGTCTACAACGATACACGTGCCATCTGTGAGCCATCCGGCGCTATGGGTCTTGCCGGCCTAAAAAAATATGTCGAGCAGAAAGAAGTTGAAGAGCAGACTTTGCTGGCGATTCAATGTGGTGCCAATATAGATTTTGATCGCCTGCGTTATATCTCTGAGCGCACCGAAATTGGTGAAAAGCGCGAAGCGGTATTGGCAGTAACCATCGATGAAAAACCAGGGAGCTTTAAGTCTTTTTGCAAGGCTATGCAGAAGCGCAATATCTCGGAATTTAACTACCGCTACAGCGACAACAGCCAGGCGCATATTTTTGTCGGTGCCCAGGTTACCTGCGATGAAGATCGTCACCAGTTGGTGGATGACCTTCGTGCCAAGGGTTACCAGGTATCAGACATGACCGAGAACGAAGTGGCCAAATTGCATATCCGTCATATGGTAGGTGGTCGTTCGCCGCAGGTGGGCGAAGAGCAGGTGTTCAGGTTTGAATTTCCTGAGCGCCCTGGCGCGCTGCTGAATTTCCTCAACCAGTTGGGCAGCGGATTTAATATTTCGATGTTCCATTACCGCAACCACGGCTCAGCATTTGGTCGAGTACTGGTGGGTGTTCAGGCGACGAAAAAAGATATTAAAAAGCTCTCCGGGTTTCTCGATAAGCTGGGTTATCAGTATGTGAATGAGACTGATAACGAAGCCTATCAATTTTTTCTCGGCTCCTGAGCGCTTTAGTAACAGCTAAGCCCGAATAATCTCGAGATCGGTGACGATTTGATCCAGGGGTATATCCCAGCTCTGTTGCGAGATGCTCTCAACTTCCTGGCAGTGGTGTGCAAGACCAATTAGAGTTGGCCTGCGAGGCTGGCTGGCAACCGCCGCCAGCGTTCGATCATAAAATCCACCACCCATGCCAATCCTGTTGCCGCTGCGATCAAATGCTACCAGCGGCAGCAAAATTAAATCCAGTGTCCAGAGCGGTGCAATAGCAGTCGAATTGAACTTGGGTTCGGGAATGCCAAAACGGTTGGTCTCAAGGGAATCGCCATTGCGATACTCGCCAAAATAGAGACGATTAAATTGCAGTGGATGGATAATCGGTAAAAAGCATGTCTTGTTGGCATTGAGCGCAATACCCATCAATATTGACGGATCGATCTCTCCATCGTTGGCCAGGTAGAGGCCAATGCGTTTTGCGCGCAGAAAGGAGGCTTGTTGACTGATAAGGGCGGCCAGGTTTTCTGCCGCAGACTGCTGTTGAGCAGAGGTTAATACCCGTCGTTTGTTGCGAATGGTTTTGCGTATTTCGCTAGCATTCATCGGCAGACAACCGTTATTTATTAATGCTGTTAGATTAAATATTTTTATATAAATACCAGGGTGCCGCTGTCAACGTGGCCTTGAACCGAAGAGTTCAAGGTGGTTTCGCTCGCAATATATCAGGCTTTCCGACGCGCGGAAGTGCACAACAATATTGACGGAGAAAAACCGGATAATAATTATCGGCTCAGGGACTTCTTGACTGGCGTACACCCCAGGAATTGAAATTATAGCAGAGCGGGCACAAAAAACGTCGACTAAAAATAAATGGTCGGGGAAACTGTGACTGAAATTAACCGTTAAGATCTAAAAGAACAGAGCTGAGCTTGGAGTTCATTGACTGCAGCAGGTGGGAGGTCTGTTCATCCGCTTTCACATTCTGTTCACTGCGAATTAAATCGTGAGCCAGGTTCAAAGCCGCCATAACAGCAATGCGCTCTACGCCAATAAGGTGTGAGCCGCGACGAATCTCTTCCATTTTCTCATCGAGCAACTTTGCGGACAGTTCGAGGGCCTCGCGCTCTTCAGGTTTGCAGTTGACCTGGTACTCTTTGTCGAGAATGCGGATTTTAAGGGAAATGGATGACATAACTACTCAGCGTTTAGGTTTCGGAGGCGATTGATCATGGTTTCAATTTTCTGTCTCGCCATCTCATTTTGTTCCATCAGCTTGCCGCGCTCACCAGACAGAGCAGACTCGCGCTCGCGCAATACCTGGTTTTCGCGTTTAAGCTGCTGGCATAGCTCAATCAGGCTATCCAGCTTCTGTTCTAGATTTTCGTAACCATTCATAGGCAGAGAGCTTTTCTGTATTAACAACTTGGAACCGGCTAACTATAGGCATTGTGGCTGATTTGGTCAATTACAACATTCACAAACTGTTGTGCAGTGATATTTATAGAATGATAGGATGGCCGCTGTATTATTGAGGTGGTTAAATGACATTTGAACAGCTAGAAGATCTTTTTTTTGAGTTGCAGGTAAAAGCCGATCCATCAGGGTTTCATGGTTTTTTATGTGGCCGCTTGTGTTGCGGAACCATGCCGTTGGAGACCCTGGTAGAGACATCCGCCAACTGGTTGGGACTCAATGAAGAGCAGGGCGAGGCCGCAGAAAATCCCCTGCGCGATTTTTATGAAGAGGCCCTGACCAGTCTCGAAGATATCTCTTTCCTTTTTAAGCCAATCCTGCCCGACGATGAGCTGCCACTGCCCGAGCGTTTAGTCGCTGTAGGTGCCTGGTGCAGCAATTATATTTCTGGCCTCGGTGAAGGCATGAGCAGTGAATTTGAAGTTTCCGAAGATGCCAAAGAGGCGCTGCAGGATATTGCCGCCATCGGGCAGATCTCCGTGGACTTTGATACAGATGAAGATGACGGCGAGCGCGATTACGCTGAGTTGATCGAGTATATTCGCATTGCCGTACAGTTAATATTCACTGATCTTCACCCGGATTCCGGCCCCGCCGCAGAGCCAACTATCCACTAATTCAGGTAGGCATCAACTGGTTATCAAAGGAAGGCTATAAATCCGCAGTAACAAAAGGCATAGAGGATATGATCACCGCCAAAGAATATGCCGTAAGGCGCAGAGAGTTGATGTCGACTATGCAGGGCAACAGCATTGCAATAGTCGCGGCGGCGGCTGAGAAAATTCGTTCCCGAGATACCCATTACCCCTATAAGCAAGCGACCAATCTCAGTTACCTCTGTGGATTTTCCGAGCCGGAATCTGTGTTGGTATTGATTCCCGGGCGCGAGCAGGGCGAATCCATTTTGTTTTGTCGTGAAAAAGATAAGCTCCGTGAAACCTGGGATGGCTATCGAGTCGGCCCGGAGGGCGCGGTTGCAGACTTTGCCCTGGATGATGCATTTCCAATTGGTGACCTGGACGATATCTTGCCGGGCCTGCTAGAGGGTAGGGAGCGAGTCTACTACGCTATAGGCAAGGACGCTGATTTTGACCGCCATCTTATGGGCTGGGTCAGTGAAATACGGGGTTCCTCAGCGCCGGGTGAGTTTGTCGATCTCGATCATATCGTCAATGAAATGCGCTTGATAAAAACCGCATCGGAACTCAAGCTGATGCGCAGAGCCGGTGAGATTTCAGCGCGAGCCCACTGCCGCGCCATGCGCGTCGCCACACCTGGCATCTATGAGTATCAGTTGCAGGCAGAAATCGAGCATGAATTTATGGTTTCCGGTGCCACTGCTCCGGCCTACACCAGTATTGTTGGTGGCGGCAAAAATGGCTGCATACTGCACTATATTGAGAATCGGGAAAAAATTAATAACGGTGACCTGGTGCTGATAGATGCAGGCTGTGAGTATGAAAATTACGCAGCGGATATCACCCGTACCTTTCCGGTTAATGGCAAGTTTAGTTCCGAGCAGGCGGCCATATACGATATTGTTTTAGAGGCACAGATTCAGGCCATGGCGAAAATTGTTCCGGGTGCTGCCTACAGTGCTGCCAATCAGGCAACCATTGAAGTGATCACCCAGGGCTTGCGGGATTTAGGAATTCTGCATGGCGATGTCGACGAGCTAATCGAACAGCAGGCCTACAAAGAATATTATATGCACAGCTCCGGCCACTGGCTGGGAATGGATGTGCACGATGTGGGCGATTATAAAATTGAAAACCAGTGGCGAGACTTTGAGCCAGGCATGGTGTTAACCGTCGAGCCGGGCATCTATATTTCAGCGGATAACCAAAAGGTTGCCGACAAGTGGCGAGGGCTGGCAGTGCGCATTGAAGACGATGTTGCGGTAACCAAAACTGGCTGCGAAGACCTTACCTCCGGCGTACCTAAAAAACGCAGCGAGATTGAATTACTTATGGCAGGCCAGATGTGACAAAAACAGCGACCACCGAAAGCAGCGGCTCCAGCTACGACATTGTTATTGTCGGTGGCGGTATGGTGGGTATCAGCCTGGCATTGCTGCTTGCGGAGCAGCAGCACCCATGGAAAGTGTTATTGCTGGAAGCGCAGTCTTATCAGCACTCGAGTAATGGAGAGTATCGCCCAAGCTTTGATGCCCGATCCACCGCTCTGTCGTGGAGCAGTCGCAAGATTTTTGAGGCCGCCGGCCTGTGGCCAGCACTGCAATCCGAGGCCAGCAATATCGAAAAAATTCATGTTAGCGACCGCGGCCATATTGGCCTGACAAGGATTGATGCCAGTGAGGCCCATGTTGAGGCGCTGGGATATGTGGTGGAAAACCGCTGGATTGGCTCGGTGCTTTTGGAAAAGCTGTCGACAACGTCGGTGGAAGTCCTGGCTCCGGCGCGAGTTGAAACTATAAAACCCCTCAAGAGCGGTATGCGCTTGACGCTGCAAGAGACTGGGCAGGTTGTCGAGTCTTCGCTGGTGGTTATTGCCGACGGCGCCAACTCACAGACCGCCCAAAAAACAGGTATACACAGCAATCAACAGCCCTACGGCCAGCAGGGCATTATTGCCAATATTGCCCTGGAAAAACCCCATGGGGGTGTCGCCTATGAGCGCTTTACTGACCAGGGGCCAATGGCTATGTTGCCGCTCCCCGATTTTGAAGGCAGCTCGCGCTGTGCGTTGGTCTGGACTCAGCCTACCGAGGTGGCGGAACAGCTGATGGCGGCAACAGATAAAGAATTTCTAAAAGCCCTGCAAGACTGTTTTGGCTTCCGCTTGGGAATGTTACAGAAAGTGGGCGAGCGCCACTCCTACCCCCTGGCCTTAACGACTTCCACGGAGCAGGTGAGACGCAATTTAGTGGTGTTGGGTAATGCTGCCCACAGTCTGCACCCGGTTGCCGGACAGGGCTTCAATCTGTCCCTGCGAGACGTTGCAGTGTTGGCGGAAGTGCTTGGGCAAGCCAGGACTGGTGTTGAAGATTTTGCTGCGCTGGAGGTGCTGGAGCGCTATCAGCAACGGCAGTTGGCAGATCAGCAAAATACCTTATTGTTCAGTGATAATCTGCCTAAATTATTTTCTCAGGCATCGTCTGTGGTCGCACTGGGGCGCAACTCAGGATTGCTGGTCATGGATTTAATGCCCGGTCTGCGCAGTCGTTTTGCTCGGTTTGGAATGGGTATGGCGACCCGGGAGGCTGGTCATGGCTGATCCGCAGAGCGGTCAATATGATGTAATTGTTGTCGGTGCCGGAATGGTGGGTGCCTCATTTGCCTGCCTGTTGGCGCGTGCCAACCCCCAATTGCAGATAGCCCTGGTTGAAGCTTTTCAGGGTGCCACCTTTAACGGTGAAAAATTTGATCCGCGGGTTGCCGCGCTGACCGAAAAGTCGCGTAGTCTGTTGGAATGCTGTGGTGTTTGGGGGCAGATAGCGGAAAAAAGAGTAAGTTCTTACATGGCGATGGACGTATGGGATGCTGAGGGTACAGGTCGAATTCGCTTTAATTGCCAGGATGTCCATCAGCCAAATCTGGGACATATTGTTGAAAATTCTCTGGTTGTTGAAAGCCTTTTGGCTGAGATGGGGAAAAACAACAATATTGAATTTCTCTGTCCAGTGACGGTTGCCAGCTACAGTAGTTCCGAGCAGCAGGTCACCCTGGTTTTAGATGATGGCCGCGAGTTATCCGCGCCTCTCTTGGTGGCTGCCGATGGTGGTAATTCAACAATTCGTCAGCAGTTTAATTTTCCCACCCGTGAATGGGATTATGGTCATAGCGCGATCGTGACTACAGTTGAGACTGAGCAGATTAATCAGCAGACTGCCTGGCAGCGCTTTATGCCCACCGGCCCGCTGGCGTTACTGCCTTTGGATAAGGCGGGTGATCGACATTTCTGTTCGCTGGTTTGGTCTCAGGAGTCAGCGGAGGCGGAGCGGTTGATGGCGCTGGATGATGCTGAGTTTTGCCGGGCATTAAGTGCTGGCAGTGAGTACTGTCTGGGTAAGATTATTGCGACAGACAAGCGTTATTCGATTCCGCTTCGGCAGCGTCATGCGACGGATTATGTGGTCGAGCGAGTGGCGCTGTTGGGTGATTCTGCGCACACTATTCATCCATTGGCGGGGCAGGGGGTGAATCTCGGTTTTGCCGATGTTGCGGTGTTGGTAGAGACGCTTTCTGCTGCTGCAAAGCGCGGTAATGACCTGGGTTCGTTGATGACGTTGAATAAATACCAGCGTCAGCGCAAGCCGGAAAATCTGGCGATGATGGCGGCGATGGAAGGGTTTAAGCGTCTGTTTGCGGCGGATAATTTGGCGGTTCGGTTATTGCGCAATATGGGGCTGAGTCAGGTCGATAAGTTAAAGCCGGTTAAGAATGAGATTATTAAGCGGGTGATGGGGCTTTAGTGATGGGCTTTAGAAAAGGGCTTTGTTTGGAGCGGTCGCGAAGCTAGCCAGCCCTCTGTGATCGATTCCATGGTTGATCGCATTTCCTAAGCTACGATAACTCGCTGGCGCTCAAACAAATCTCCGCTTTTAACGGAAATACGATCAACCATAAGCGGAATCTGACTGATCACAGAGGGCTGGCTAGCTTCGCTTGGCAATATTGTGCGGTTACTGGGAAACCCTAATCAGTTTGAAGGAGCCGCTTCTGGCAACTTCTTCTACATTGGCAAAATAATCCTTAGCCTTTTTTTCCAGGGCAATAAAATTATTTACTACAAACAATGCTTTTCCTGAAGGCGCCAGTAGTCGTTTGCTGGCGTTGAGAAATTTCTCTGTGAGTGCGCTATCTATATTAAAGCCCTGATGAAAGGGTGGATTGCAGATAATCGCGTCGAAACGTCCATTGACCTGGCTGCCGGCATCACCGGCAATAATATTCCCGTTAAGATTTAAGCTATTAAAATTTGCTTCGCAGGCTCTGAGTGCCGCGGCATTATTATCCGTTGCGGTTAGCTGTTGAAAACCATGCTGGCTGGCTGCGCAGGATAAGTAGCCATAGCCGCAACCCAAATCCAGAAGTGACTGGGGTGGATTTTCCCCGTAAGACTGAAGAAAAGCGGGTAGATTCTCGATTAAAAATGCACTGCCCTGATCAATTTTATTCCAGCCAAAAATCCCCGGTTTACTCTGCAGTGGCAGCTCTTCGCTACTTTTTATAGGTCGCAGATTTAAATAATCTTTATCGTCCAATAGCTTATTGCTGACAGCGTACTTAGTGATAGAGGCGAGATAAAAGTTGCCATTTTTCTGTGGCTTGCAGCGGTCGCCAAATAGTTTGCAGGCATGGTCGGCATAGGTTTTAACACCGTCGCTCTTTTCGCCACTGAGCAGTAATTTCCCCTCGGGCACAAGCAGTGCTGAGGCCTGGTTGATTATATGGTGGCTGACCGGGCGCTCTTTTGAGACGCGAAATAATATGTAGTCGAAACTGGCAGGCTCAAGGGCGGCAAAGTCGAAATCATTAAAGTAGGTGTCAATGCCCACTTGTTCTGCGCTTTTGGCTATTTCGAAGCGATTGCTGAAAACAGTGCGAGTTGAACTGCCCGATTGGGCAACGCTATGCCATGAGGCTGTTGCCCAATTCTCATCGGCAACTATTAAACATTTTCCCTGAATACGGGAGAGTTGCTGAACCAGTAATTCAACACTTTGATCATTCATAGATACTGGCAACTTCTTGTTCAGTCAGTGGGCGATAATCCCCCGGCTCGAGGTCCTTATCCAGAACTATGCCGCCCACCTGGATGCGGTGCAGGGCTTCAACATGATTGCCAAGTGCGGCAAACATACGCTTAACCTGATGGTATTTGCCCTCAGCAATACTTAACAGTACATGCTGATCGTCAATAACTTCCATGGTTGCCGGTAGGCAGGGATGTTTTTCACCTTCCAGCCAAACGCCATTGGCCAGTTTTTCCTGATAATCGGGGCTGATGGGCACCCCCAATTTAACCTGGTAAATTTTTTGGCAATCGCTGCGCGGCGAGGTCAGGCGATGATTCCACTGTCCGTCATCGGTAATTAACAGCAGACCGGTGGTATCTATATCCAGCCGGCCGGCAATTTGCAGTTCTGAACTGCGGTGCTCATAGATAAGGTCGAGGGCGGTGCTGTTATTGTGATCTTTGGTGGCCGAGACGACGCCTGCTGGTTTGTTAAGCATAAAGTAACGGCTTTGCGGCATGCTGATGGCTGAGCCTTCAATACAGATCTCTTCGCTGCCGATAACTTTTTGTGCCGGATTGGTTACCGGTTCGTCGTCGACGGTGACCTCGCCATATTTGATCATGCGCTTCACTTCGGAGCGGGAAAGATCCGTCGCATTACTAATATATTTATCGACTCTAAGCATTATTGGCGTTTGAGCAAGTGAGCGGCCTGCTTGGCAAAGTAGGTGAGGATGCCATCGGCACCTGCGCGCTTAAAGGCCAGCAGAGATTCTAAAATAACCGCATCGCGATCCAGCCAGCCATTTTCGAAAGCGGCACAGTGCATCGCATATTCACCGCTGACCTGATAGGCAAAAGTAGGGGCTTTTAATTCGTCTTTAACGCGACGGACTATATCCAGATAGGGCATGCCGGGTTTAACCATAATCATATCGGCACCCTCTTCTAAATCCAGTGCACATTCATGCAGTGCTTCATCGCTATTGGCGGGATCCATCTGATAGGTTTTTTTGTCGCCACCTTTAATATTGCCGGCGGAACCCACGGCATCGCGGAACGGGCCGTAGTAACTCGAGGCGTATTTAGCGGCGTAGGCCATAATCATGGTATTGACGTAACCCTGTTCTTCAAGCTCTTCACGCACAGCCCAGATACGCCCATCCATCATATCCGAGGGAGCGACTATATCGGCACCGGCCTGGGCATGGGATAAAGCTTGTTTGGCGAGAGTTTCGACAGTGATATCGTTGAGCACATAGCCGCTCTCTTCATCAATAATCCCATCCTGACCATGGGTGGTAAAAGGGTCGAGGGCGACATCGGTGATGACACCTAAATCCGGTACTGCCGCTTTAATAGCGCGAACTGCGCGTTGAGCCAGACCTTCAGGGTTGTATGCCTCTTCGGCAAGCAGAGATTTTTTGTCTTCCGGGGTAACAGGGAAAAGAGCGATAGCGGGAATGCCAAGAGCGGCAACTTCGCGGGCTTCTTCAATGAGTAGGTCGATAGATAAGCGCTCGACACCGGGCATGGATTCCACCGCCTGCCTTTCATTGGTTCCCTCGACCACAAATAGTGGCAGGATTAGATCGTTGACGCTAAGTGAAGATTCGCACATCAGACGGCGCGCGAAATCCGCAGAGCGCGTGCGGCGCATTCTGGTGTAGGGGTAGGGGCCGCGCTGGCTTGAAAAGCTCATCATTACTCCAAAAGTATTTTTAGCAGTCTTATGTATAACCCAAAGCGCAATGATACGGAAAAATCACCGCAACAACATACCTATATAGTAGTGACACTTATACAGGCTGTTGTTGCTGGCTAATTTTTATAAGGTTTTAAACACTCGCTCAGCAGCATCCAGTGTAAATTGAATATCCTCATCACTGTGTGCGGCAGACATAAAGCCGGCTTCATAGGAGGCCGGTGCCAGATAGATTCCCTCATCTAACATACCGTGGAAGAAGTTTGAGAAGCGCTCTGTATTGCAGTTCATCACCTGACCATAATTGATAATCTTTTCTTCCTCAGAGAAGAAAAGCCCCCACATAGTGCCGACATGATTGCTGGTCATGGCAATCCCCGCAGCGGCAGCGCGCTCGCGAAGTCCATTTACTAGCTGATCTGTATGGGCTACTAGTGGATCGAGAAAGCCTGGCTGTGAAACCTGGTTAAGAGTTGCCAGGCCTGCAGCCATAGCAACTGGGTTGCCGGAAAGAGTACCGGCCTGATAAACCGGTCCCAGTGGAGATATCTGCTCCATAATCTCGCGTTTGCCACCAAATGCACCCACCGGCATACCGCCGCCAATCACCTTACCCAAGCAGATTAGATCTGGCTCGATATTATAGTAGGCACTCGCGCCCTGAGGGCCGATGCGGAAACCGGTCATCACTTCATCAATAATCAGCACGGCGCCAGATGCTGTGCAGCACTCGCGCAGGGCTTCAAGGAATCCGGGGATGGGCGGCACGCAATTCATATTGCCGACAACCGGCTCAACAATAATGCAGGCAACCTGCTCACCGATCTCGGCAAAGGTCTCTTTGACCTGCTCTATATCGTTGTAGTTAAGAGTCACTGTGTGGTCTGCAAGGGCGGCGGGTACACCGGGCGAGCTGGGCACGCCAAAGGTTAATGCACCAGAGCCGGCTTTTACTAGCAGGGAATCAGAGTGGCCGTGATAACAGCCTTCAAACTTAATAATTTTGTCGCGACCGGTGTAGCCGCGCGCCAGTCGGATAGCGCTCATGGTCGCTTCGGTGCCAGAGTTAACCATGCGCACCATATCCATACCTGGAACATGCTCGCAGATCTTATTGGCCAGTGAGATTTCCAATTCGGTGGGGGTGCCAAAGGTCATGGCTTTTTCTAATTGCTCACGGATTGCATCCAACACCAGAGGATGACCATGCCCCAGAATCATAGGGCCCCAAGACATCACGTAATCGATATAGCGTTTGCCATCGGCATCAAACATATAGGGGCCCTGGGCGCGATCAAAAAATATAGGCGTTCCGCCGACTGCCTTAAAGGCTCGCACCGGAGAATTTACGCCGCCGGGAATATGCTTTTGTGCTGCTTCGAAAAGTTGTTTGGAGCGCGATTGAGTCATTTAGATTTCCTGCTAGGGTAAAGCCACTTTAGGGCGAAATTGCTAATTGTGTATTATCCTAAATATATTGAGGTGATGCTATCTGTAGGTAGCTATTCACAGAAATAGGACAGGTCATGGAAATAGAACAGGTAATCGAATTTTGGTTTGGCACTGATATCAACGACCCGAACCTGGCTAAGCGCCAGTCACCAATCTGGTGGCAAAAAAACGCCCAGAATGATGCTCTGATACGACAAAAATTTGCCGACGGATTACAGGGGCTTATTGAGGGTGATTACGATCACTGGCTGGAGACAGCCAAAGGTCGTCTGGCCGCTATTATTGTTGCCGACCAGTTTTCACGCAATATGTATCGTGATACAGCTCGGGCATTTGCTCAGGATGAGCTGGCATTGAGTTGGTGCCTGGATGGTATAGGCCTGCATCAGGATGTTGAGTTGCCTTATATATGTAGGGTGTTTTTCTATATGCCGCTGGAGCATGCAGAGTCACTGGCAATGCAGGATCTATCGGTAGAAAAGTTTTCTGGATTGGCGGAACTGGCGGGTTCAAAGAATGGCGATACTTTTTTGGGCTTTGAGGATTTTGCTCAACGTCACCGAGCAGTTATTCAGCAGTTTGGCCGCTATCCCCATCGCAATAGTATTCTCGGCAGGGATAGCACTAAAGCTGAACAAACCTATCTTGATCAGCCTGGCAGTGGTTTTTAGTAGAAGCTATTAGTTAAAAGTCCCTTAAGAGAAGGGCTTAACGATAACCAGAATTACAGTTGCCACCAGAAATAGCACGGGCACTTCATTAAATAGACGGAAAAAAACATGAGATTTGGTGCTGCTATCGGTGCCCAGCTGTTTCATATAGGTGGCACAGATAAAGTGATAGCCGATCAGGATTGCGACCAGCAGCGCTTTTAATTGAAACCACAGCTGACTCAGGTAGTAGTCGGGATTGAGCAATACCAGCCAGCCGCCAAAAATTACCGTGGCGATCATTGAGGGGGTGGCAATGCCGTTGTAGAGTTTGCGCTCCATCAGCTTAAATCGTTCAATACTCACCGTATCATCTGACATGGCGTGATAGACAAAAAGGCGTGGCAGATAAAACAGTGCGGCGAACCAGCAGATAACGGCGATTAAATGAAAGGATAAAACCCAGGCGTACATTTATGATCTCCGGATAAAGTTGATGGCTATAAAAAGCACAGATGCTGCATTATTCGGGTATTATAGACCGATGTTTTGATTCTGGATAACTAATTAGAGAAGACACAAGAGAAGACAAGTGATTAAAGTAGGAATTGTAGGTGCAACCGGATACACCGGTGTTGAACTGTTAAGGCTATTAGCTGGCCATCCTCAGGCTGAGGTAACGGTGATTACCTCGCGCAGTGAAAAAGGGCTGCCTGTTGCAGACCTGTATCCCAATTTGAGGGGTATCGTCGATCTGGCCTTTTCGGCCCCGAATGTCGACGAGCTCGGTAAGTGCGACGTTGTTTTCTTTGCAACGCCTCATGGTGTCGCCCAGAGCATGGTGGCGGATATACTGGAGCGCGGTGTAAAGGTGATAGACCTGTCAGCGGATTTCAGAATCAGGGACGCAGATCTTTGGGAGAGCTGGTATGGCCAGCCCCACAGCGCCCGGGATTTAATTGCGCAGGCGGTCTATGGTTTGCCTGAAGTAAACCGAGAGGCAATCAAGGGTGCAAATCTTATTGCCTGCCCGGGCTGTTATCCAACCAGTGTTCAGCTGGGATTTTTGCCGCTGCTTGAAGAGGGTTGTATCGATTCGAGCGACCTGATTGCC
>JBMYPM010000004.1:0-16628 GCA_049600275.1 Porticoccaceae bacterium
GACCATTACGAAAAAATAATAGAAAGCACTGGTGAAGATATTCGCCGACCTGGACTGTTAGATACCCCGGATAGAGCCGCTAAGGCATTTTCCTATCTGACCAGCGGTTACACGATGGACCTGAAGGATGTGATCAATGATGCACTCTTCCCTTCAGATTCCGAAGAGATGGTTATCGTTAAGGATATTGAGCTGTTTTCACTCTGTGAACATCACCTGCTGCCGTTTATTGGCAAATGTCATGTTGCCTATATTCCCAACGGCAAGGTGTTGGGTCTGTCGAAGGTCGCTCGGGTTGTCGATATGTTTGCCCGTCGCCTGCAGATACAGGAGGCACTGGCCCAGCAGATTGCTTCGACTATCCAGGAGGTGACTGAGGCGCGGGGTGTTGGGGTTATTGTTGAAGCCAAGCATATGTGCATGATGATGCGCGGTGTTGAGAAGCAGAACTCTTCGATGAAAACCTCGGCGATGCTGGGCTCGTTCCGCACCGACCAGGCGACTCGTACTGAGTTCCTGACCCTGCTGAGTGACAATTAATTCTCTACAGGTAACTCTTTGCAAATAAAAAAGCCCACTTTTAAGTGGGCTTTTTTATTGCCTGCTGGCAACCAATGCAGCGCGTCTAATACAGCGCGTCTGTTTTGGCGGCGCAGATAAAATCATTGCGGTGCAATCCGCCAATGGCATGGGTCCACCAGGTTACAGTGACTTTACCCCATTCGGTTAGCAGTGCCGGATGATGATCCTCTGCCTCAGCTAACAGGCCAACCTTTTGGGTAAATACCAGTGCCGCCATATAGTCGGGAAAGCTAAACACCTTTTCCAGCTGGGGGACGCCATCCCTCTGTTTAACAGACCAGTCGGGCACCTGGGCATGCAGGGCTGGAAGCTCTTGATCGGTCACTTTTGGAGCATCGGCCCGGCAAGCGTCGCAGCGTTGTTTAAGCAGTTCGGTCATAGACATTTACCTCAGTCAATCGGCTGAAAAAAAACTCTGTACCTTTTCGGCAACCTGTTGCGCCTGGTCTTCCATATGCAGGTGATGGGATCCGGGCATGGTTAACAGCTCGAGACTGGCGACCCAGGAAAACGATTCGTCATCGGTGGAACCGCTGCTAAACGGGCTGTCTTCGGCCTGGATCAGCAAAACCTGTGCGGTGATGGCGCCGTGAAAATCTTTTAGGTGCTCTCGAGTCAGTTTTATCTCTGAGGCGGCCTTTAGGCGCTGGTCATTGTGCCAGTAAAAACCCCGGGACTCTTCACGGACACCACGCTCGGCAAGCAGTGTTGCAGCGGATTCCTGGAGCGGTGCAAAGCCATTGACCCGGGCCTGGACAGCTCGTTCAAAGCTGTGAAAGAAACTTGGCGAGGCCTCGCTGTAACGGCGGTGTTCACTGAGCGACTGGGCTAACTGGAGGGCCGTTCCCTGAGCTTCGGCAAGGCTTGGAATATGGCCGTCAATCAGTGCGACACGGGAGATTCGGTCGGGAAATGTGCCGGCGATAAGGCTTGAAATAATCGCCCCGCGGCTGTGGCCAAGCAGTGCGAAACGCTGCCAACCAAGCTGGTTGGCAATAGCCATCACTTCGCCAATATCCTGCCAGATATTGTAGCCGGCATCTGCGGAGCGAAAGCTGCTGTTGCCGTGGCCGGCACAGTCCAGGGCTATAACATGGAGGTTTTCCATATGGGGAAGCATTGCATCGAAGCTGGCAGCATTGTCGAGCCAGCCGTGCAGGGCAATTACCGGCATGGCGCCCGGGGTGCCCCACTCTTTGGCGGCAAAATTCAATCCATTGACAGCAAAGGTTCTTTCACTGATAAAGCCAAGCGACATAACCGACCCTTTTTAAATGCACAAAGCCCCTGCCAGAGAAAGTTCTGCTGACTGTAGAGGCCTTAGTTTATAAGTTGCTTGTTTTTTTATTTATTATTTTTCCGGCTGTTCTTTATCGTCGCCAGATTCCGACTCGTCGGCGGTGAATGAAGGAATATCATCGTCGACAACCTCTTCGGCTTCAACATATTCACCCTCTTCCGCCTGTTCAACCTCAGACTCTTGGTCTGTGTGAACTGAATAACCCCCAGTCGGATCGACCACTGGCCACTCGTTAAATGGGAAGGGCTTCTCTTCGCTGTTAAAGGTCAGGAACATCACTGTCTCATAGACCCACTTAGCGAGACCCTGGCCAAGATTGCGCAGGTTTTCATTATCCGAGCCGATTACCAGCACCAGCAGGAACTGCACTACCACAACAAGGCTGATAACCAGTCGTGCCGCCATCAACAGCAGGGTAAACAGCAGCATATAGGCAAAGCGGATCCAGGTATTGCAATTAGTCAGGGGGATTTTGTTATCACTCATTTGGTTTCACCATAAATTCAACATCAGTGTTTTGTTCTGCCACCATCATCGCCTGCAGAGACTCAATAATTGGTCGCTGTTCAAACATAATGGCGTACAGTGCCGAGGCCAATGGCATATAGATACCTAATTTATCGGCTCTCTCTTTTACTAGTTTAGTCGTATTTACGCCTTCAGCCACCTGCCCTACATCGGCAATTGCCTGGTCGAGACTTTTACCCTCGCCCAGCGCCAGTCCAATACGGAAATTTCGGCTTAACGGCGAACTGCAGGTGACATAGAGATCACCCACCCCACTGAGACCCAAAAAGGTTAGCGGGTCAGCGCCAAGCTGACTGGCAAAGCGGCTCATCTCGGCCAGGCTGCGGGTCAATACAACGCTTTTGGTATTTTGGCCAACCTTCATCGCCTCGGCAATACCGGCGACAATGGCGTAGATATTTTTTAAGGCACCAGCCAGTTCAACCCCGTAGCGGTCGTGGTTGGCATAGATACGAAAATAGCTGGAGGCGAGCAACTCCTGGGCGCGATCACAGAGGCTGTCATGCTCGCTGGCTATTACTGTAGCGGTAATCTCTGAGTTGGCGATCTCTTTGGCCAGGTTGGGGCCACTGATAACACCTACCTTACAGTCCGGCAACTCCTGCTCGAGAATTTGGCTGGGCAGCAGGAAGGTTTCAGCTTCAATACCTTTGGCGGCACTGATTAACACTGTATCATTGTTGATCCAGGGGCTAACCAGTTTGGCGACTTTACGAAAGGAGCTACTGGGCACGGCAAAAAAGACCGTATCGACCCCGGCGAGGGCCTGCTGCATATCCGTGGTGACATCGAGTGCCGGTTCTAATTGATAGCCGGGCAAGTAAGCGGCATTTTCACCGCTGGCAATAATCGCCTCGCACTGTTCGCTGTTGCGCATCCACAATGTGGTTACGTGGCCATTGGCTGCCAGCATATTGGCGATAATGGTGCCAAAGCTGCCACCGCCCAATACGGCAATTTTATGATTGTTATTATGTGTCACAGAGCTGTGCTCCAAGCCGGTAAATCTAGTGTTGGGCATTATAAGGGGATGCCCTGCAAACTGTCAGCCGCGATTAGCAAAAAGCGCCCTTAGAGGACGCTTTTTTTAACCGCTAGTGGTGCTTCTTTACGACTCAAACATCAAACGATTGAGTTCCTGGACAAACTGCGCAGGATTTTCCAGTGGTCGACCTGCAGACAGTGCCGCCTGGTCAAACAGTACACCGGCCAATACCCTGGCCTGTTCCTCATCGGCTTCAGCTTCAAGCTTGCTTACCAATGGGTGCTCTGCATTGATCTCGAGAATCGGCTTGGCTTCGGGAACCGGCTGGCCGGCAGCGGCCATAATCTTGCGCATCTGCTCGCCCATATCATTGGCACCCACAACCAGGCAGGCTGGAGAGTTGGTCAGTCGACTGGTGCTGCGCACTTCTTCAACCTTCTCTTCCAGCAGTGATTTGATACGCGCCAGTAACTCTTCGTTCTCTTTGTCTTCAGACTTTTTATCAGCATCGGATTCAGACTTGGGCTCTTCACCGGTTATCTTGCTCAGATCGAGCTCGCCGCGGGCGACATCCTGGAAGGACTTGCCATCAAATTCGGTGAGGTAGCCCATCATCCACTCGTCGATGCGGTCTGACATCAGCAGCACTTCAATACCGTGCTTGTCGAAGACTTCCAGGTAGGGGCTGTTATTGATCACTGAATAGCTGTCACCGGTCACAAAGTAGATCTTGTCCTGCCCTTCTTTCATACGGCCAATATAGTCTTCGAGGCTGACATTTTGATCGGCTGAACCGCTGGTAGAGCTGGCAAAACGGAATAGCTTGGCGATCTTCTCGCGGTTGCCATGATCTTCACTGGGGCCTTCTTTGAGCACAGCGCCAAACTGGGTCCAGAAGGTGGCATATTTTTCTGGCTCGCTGTTGGCCATCTTGCCAAGCATGTCGAGAACGCGCTTGGTCAATGCCGCACGGATGCTGTCGACCATCGGCGTCTTCTGAAGAATTTCACGGGAGACATTGAGCGGCAGATCGGCGCTGTCCAGTACACCTTTTACAAAGCGCAGGTACATAGGCATAAACTGTTCGGCGTCATCCATAATAAAGGTGCGCTTGATATACAGCTTAATCCCGCGGGCAGCTTCGCGCTGATAGAGATCCATTGGCGCACTGCCGGGGATATACAGCAGGCTGGTGTACTCATGCTTGCCCTCTACACGGTTGTGGCTCCAGCTCAGTGGCTCGGCAAAATCATGGGAGACATGGCGGTAGAATTCTTTGTACTCATCGTCGCTAACATCGCTTCTGGAACGGGTCCAGAGTGCCTTGGCGTCGTTGACCGCTTCCCACTCGGGAACGATTTCCGCAGGCTCTTCTTCCTTCTCTTCGTCCCCGGGCATGGCCGGTGGTTCTTGCTTTAACATTTCAACCGGAATGGCAATATGGTCTGAGTACTTTTTAACAATGCTGCGCAGACGCCAGTCATTGGCAAACTCTTCCTCTTCGCCTTTCAGGTGTAACGTAATTGAGGTACCGCGTTCGGCGCGCTCAATGGTTTCCAGCTGATAGTCGGCTTCGCCTTCACAGCTCCAGCGCACAGCTTCAGAAGCATTAGCGCCGGCGCGACGGGTCTCTACAACCACTTTGTCGGCAACAATAAAGGAGGAGTAAAAACCGACACCAAACTGACCAATAAGCTGGGAGTCCTGCTTTTGGTCACCGGTGAGGTTTTTAAGGAATTCGGCGGTGCCGGACTTGGCGATGGTTCCCAGATTGGTAATCACTTCATCACGGGACATACCGATGCCATTATCAGAGATAACCACGGTTTTAGCTTCTTCATCGAGGGCGATGCGGATGCGCAGGTCGCCATCATCTTCGTAGAGTGCTGCGTTTTCGAGTGCTTCAACACGCAATTTATCTGTTGCATCTGAGGCATTTGAAATCAATTCACGTAAAAATATCTCTTTGTTGGAGTACAGAGAGTGAATCATTAAGTGAAGTAGTTGTTTGGCTTCGGTTTGAAAACCCAGTGTTTCTGCTGATGATTTAGCTTTAGCGGTCATTTCCTATTGATCTCCTGATATTTACTGCATGAACTAATTAAATAGAAATTTTTACATGAAATACCAGATGGGGGCGCTGAAACGAATTTCAACCGCCCGGCTAACGGAGATTGGTTAAATCAGGAAATGGCAGCGGGCGGTGGCGATTGGGGTATTCTCGTCTTCTTGCCAGGCGCTGGCGGTGACATTGATAAGCTTTTTTCCCTGACGCAGGACATTGCATTTGGCGTAGGTGGTTTTATAGCGCCCGGCGCGCAGGTAGTCGAGGGAGAAGTCGACCACCTTGGGGACTGCGGCTATATCCAGGCTGTAGATAATCTCTACCGCTGCGACAAGCTCGAGAAAGCCGCCAATAACCCCACCGTGAAGTGCCGGCAGTGATGGATTGCCAATATTGGTTGGGCGTTTTTCTAAACAGTAGAGCAGCTGATCGTTTTCAATTTTCGCCTGGGCGCCAATAAATGCGGCGTAGGGAATCATTTCTATCACTGATTGGGGGCATTTTTCGAGCCGCGCTGCAGCGACACTGGCCTGCCAATCTTCGAGGGGATGGTTATTCTGCTCTGAGCTCATTTTCCACCTTCCTTATCGCTGGTTGCGCTTTGCCCCCAGGGCATAAGTCGGCGCAATTGGGTGATGGCTATGGCACTAAAATTAATGCTTTTTGAGTCGACTTTCATAAAGTTGGCAACGCAGTGGGCGATGGGGTTTTCTTTGTCTTCTTGCCATGCGAGACCGCGACAGAAGATAACATTGGTGGTCTGGCGGTAGACTTTGGCTTCGACATAGATTGGCTTATTCGGCTCTGCCGGGTGCATATAGTCGAGACGCAGATCCATAGTCGGGGCTACTGCTGGCGTGGTGAGTACAGTCATTGCTGCGGAGCCACAGGCGGTATCGAGCAGGCTGACAATAACACCGCCATGCACTACGCCGGTCAGTGGGTTGCCGACCACTTCTTCTTTGTAGGGAAAGACCAGGTTGATTTCGCCGCGATTAATTTCGGTCATCTTGAGCCCTAGGGTCTTGCCATGACCGTTCTTTTCCATTGCATATTTTAGCGCTGGCCTAAACAGGGCCATTGTCATATCAAATGCCATTTTTTTCTCAGATGATTTAATTAATAGTTATTACTGACTGGAACCATTATTAGTTCAATGTGGGGGAAATGATAGCAGTTATTGGAAAGTTCTATTGGGCATAGTTTGAAGAAGGATCACCTGCACTCAGATATCTTTTTGGTGTACTCCGATAGTTCAAATAGTCTCTTTATCTTGCCTTGAGATCAGTCAGGGCCCGCTTATGGTTTTGTAATTTTCAGGTTGAGCGAGCGCTTGTTTGAGTGAAACGAGTTGCGGGAGCGCTGAAAATTACAAACCATGGGACCGATCTCAAGGCAAGATAAAGAGACTATCCACTCCCATATAGCCCTGAGATTCCTAGAGAACCCTATCGACATAGCACGAGGCTTCCAGACACAAAAAAAGCGACCTGAAAGCCGCTTTTTTTTATCAACCAATAACCACACAAGAACTTACCAGCCGGTAATTTCCTTTAGGCCATTGCCGATATCCGCAAGACTGCGAACGGTCTTAACACCAGCGTCTTCCAGCGCTGCAAACTTCTCGTCTGCTGTGCCCTTACCGCCGGAAACAATCGCGCCCGCATGACCCATACGCTTGCCTGCAGGTGCAGTAACACCAGCAATGTAAGAGACAACAGGCTTGGTGACATTGGCTTTAATATAGGCCGCTGCTTCTTCCTCTGCAGTTCCGCCAATCTCACCGATCATAACGATCGCTTCAGTGGCTGGATCTTTCTCAAACATGGCAAGAATATCGATAAAGCTTGAACCGGGAATCGGGTCGCCACCAATACCTACACAGGTAGACTGGCCAAAACCGTAATCCGTTGTTTGCTTAACCGCTTCGTAAGTCAAAGTACCTGAACGGGAGACGATGCCCACTTTGCCGGGCAGGTGAATATGACCAGGCATAATGCCGATCTTGCACTCGCCTGGAGTGATAACGCCAGGACAGTTAGGACCGATAAGACGAACGCCGAGGTTGTCGCAAACAACTTTACAGTCGAGCATATCCTGGGTGGGAACACCTTCAGTAATACAGACAACCAGCTTTAGGCCGGAGTTGGCAGCTTCAAGAATAGAGTCTTTACAGAATGGCGCCGGCACATAGATAACTGAGGCCTCAGCACCAGTGACTTCTACCGCTTCGGCAACCGTGTTAAAGACTGGCAGACCCAGGTGCGTGGTACCGCCTTTGCCCGGGGTTACACCGCCGACCATTTTTGTACCGTAGGCAATCGCCTGCTCTGAGTGGAAAGTACCCTGCCCGCCGGTAAAGCCCTGGCAGATAACCTTAGTGTCGCTATTAATTAAGATAGACATTTAGTTAGCCTCCGCAGCTTTAACAACTTGCTGAGCCGCATCAGTCAGACTGGTTGCAGCGATAATAGACAGACCGGATTCGGCCAGCTTCTTGGTGCCCAGGTCGGCGTTATTACCTTCCAGACGGACAACCACTGGAATCTTAACACCCACCTCTTCTACTGCACCGATCACGCCGTCGGCGATCAGGTCACAGCGCACGATGCCGCCAAAGATATTGATCAGTACGGCTTTTACGTTCTCGTCAGAGAGAATAATTTTAAATGCTTCAACCACACGCTCTTTGGTTGCGCCGCCACCTACATCGAGGAAGTTAGCTGGCGAACCGCCATGCAGATGAACAATATCCATGGTACCCATGGCCAGGCCGGCGCCGTTTACCATGCAACCAATATTGCCATCGAGTGCAACATAGTTAAGTTCGAATGAAGCGGCGTGGGCTTCGCGAGCATCTTCCTGGGAGGGATCGTGCATCTCTTTGATCGCAGGCTGACGGTAGACTGCGTTGCCATCGATAATCACCTTGGCATCTAGGCAGTGAAGGTTGCCTTCGTCAGTGATAACCAGCGGGTTAATTTCCAGCAGCTCGAGGTCTTTCTCTTTAAACATCTTTGCCAGGCCGAGGAAGATCTGTACAAATTGCTTAACCTGAACACCTTTTAAGCCGAGCTTAAAGGCCAGATCACGGCCCTGGTATGGCTGTGCGCCAGTGGTCGGGTCAATAATTGCCTTAAGAATTTTTTCAGGGGTCTCTTCTGCTACCTTCTCGATCTCAACACCACCTTCGGTTGAGGCCATAAAGATAATACGACGTGTGCCGCGATCAACCACAGCACCCAGGTAGAGTTCCTGGTCAATATCAGTACAGGTTTCAACCAGGATACGGCTGACCGGCTGACCATTGGCATCTGTCTGGTAAGTCACCAGGTTCTTGCCCAGCCACTGCTCTGAGAACGCTTCGATTTCTGCTTTTGAGCTAACCAGCTTTACACCGCCCGCTTTACCGCGACCGCCAGCGTGTACCTGAGCCTTGACAACCCACTTGTCACCGCCGATTGCATCGGCTGCAGCTACAGCTTCGGCAACGGTTTCTGCAGCAATACCTTTCGATACTGGCAATCCGTATTCGGCAAAAAGCTGCTTACCCTGATATTCGTGCAGGTTCATACATTACTTCCTGTTATTTAATTAATGGTTTTGATAAAAATTTTAATAAGAAGGCAGAGTTATCGTCGAGATAACTCTGCCTGTTTACTGTTACCGTTTAGCGACGCTTGCGGTTGGCGATATGAATGGCGTTGCCATTCACTGCCAGGGCAGCTTCGTGAACAGTTTCCGAGAGTGTTGGGTGACCAAATACGATCATGCCGAGATCTTCCGCACTGGAACCAAACTCCATGGCAATGGCCACTTGCTGAACCAGGTCCGCTGCGCTTGGGCCAACGATATGGCAACCGAGAATACGATCAGTATCGGCGTGAGCAATAATCTTAACCATACCACCAGTCTCGTTGGCGGCCATTGCACGACCACTGGCGGCAAAGGGGAAGGTACCCACATTGTAGGCATCACCCGCCGCTTTAACCTGCTCTTCGGTGAGACCGACAGAGGCGACTTCAGGGTGGGTATAGATAACGTTAGGGACGATATCGTAGTTCATCTGGGCTTTGTGGCCGGCGATACGCTCTGCCACCATCACACCCTCTTCCGAACCTTTGTGAGCCAGCATTGGGCCGCGAACCAGGTCGCCAATAGCGTAGACGCCGGCAACATTGGTCGCACACTGTTCGTTGACAAATACTGTACCGCGCTCGTCGAGCTGCACACCGCTATCGTCAGCCAGCAGACCATCGGTAAAGGCGCGGCGGCCAACACAAACAATCAACTTATCAAAAGTTTCTTTATGCTCTGAACCATCGCCAGTGACAAAGGTAACTTCAACTTCTTTACCTTTGATTTCGGTACCGGTTACACGGGCACCCAAGCGGATATCAAGACCCTGCTTGGTAAAGATCTTCTTGGATTCTTTGGCGATGCCCTTGTCCATAATCGCCAGGAAGTCTTCCATCGCTTCAAGAAGGACAACATCTGAGCCGAGACGATTCCACACAGAACCCAGTTCCAGGCCAATAACGCCGGCACCGATTACGCCGAGACGCTTGGGCACTTCACCGATTTCCAGGGCACCGGTTGAGTCGAGAATAATCTCGTTGTCGACTGGCGCTACAGGAATGGCGATAGGCAGTGAGCCTGAAGCGAGAATCACGTTCTCTGCATCCAGCACTGATACAGTGCCATCGTTGTCAGTCAGTTCAACTTTCTTACCGGCCAGCAGCTTACCTGTGCCATACAGCGCAGTTACGCCATTGGCCTTAAACAGACCGGCAATACCGCCAGTGAGCTGGTTGATAATCTTGTTTTTACGATCGAGCATTGCAGGGATATCAATATTAACACCTTTGCTGCTAATACCATGTACCGCAAGATCTTCTTTTGCTTCGTGGTATTTGTAAGAGCTGTCGAGCAATGCCTTGGAGGGAATACAGCCAACATTCAGGCAGGTACCGCCGTTAACGCCCGCACCTTTGTCGTTCTTCCACTTCTCAATACAGGCTGTTTTAAGGCCTAGCTGAGCTGCGCGAATGGCTGCAACATAACCTGCTGGGCCGCTGCCGATTACGATTACATCGTATTTTTCTGACATGTTATTTCCTATAAATATCAAATAGTTATAAATTAAATTTCAAGCAGTATCTTAGCTGGATCTTCAAGTAATTCTTTAATGGTTACGAGGAACTGAACCGCGCCTTTACCGTCGATTAAACGGTGATCGTAGGACAGTGCCAGATACATCATGGGACGCACGACAACCTCGCCATTAACCGCCATGGGACGCTCCTGGATCTTGTGCATTCCCAGAATTGCCGACTGTGGTGGGTTGATAATTGGTGTAGAGATCAATGAACCGTAGACACCGCCATTAGTGATAGTAAAGGTGCCGCCAGTCATCTCGTCGATGCTCAACTTACCGTCACGAGCCTTCATAGCATAATCGTAGATGCCATTTTCGATATTTGCGATGCTCATATTTTCGGCATTGCGCAATACAGGCACAACCAGGCCGCGATCTGTGGAGACGGCAACACCAACATCCTGGTAACCGTGGTAGACAATATCCGAGCCATCGATAGTGGCGTTGACAGATGGGAAGCGTTTCAGGGCTTCAACTGCAGCTTTAACAAAGAAGCCCATAAAGCCGAGACGCGTACCGTTGTGCATCTTGGTGAACTCTTCTTTATATTGCTTGCGCAGATCCATCAGGGCAGTCATATCGACTTCATTAAAGGTGGTCAGGGAAGCCGTTGTCTGGGTAACTTCAAGAAGTCGCTCGGCGATACGTGAACGCATACGTGTCATTGGCACACGGCGCTCAACACGATCACCGGTTTCCAGCTCAACCTCTGAAGCAGCAGGCGCAGGGACTGGCGCAGATGCCGCCGGTGCTGCCGCTGCCGGGGTGTAGTTAACCACGTCTTCTTTAGTGATACGTCCACCTTTACCAGTGCCAGTAATCTGGCTGATATCGATGCCGCGCTCTTCAGCGAGCTTTTTGGCCGCTGGGTTAATCAGTCCACCGCTGGGCGTTGGCTCTGGGGCTTCCGCCTCAGCTGCTGCCGCAGCCGGGGCAGCCGCTACAGCGCCCTCTTCGATACGAGCAATCACCTCGTTGCTGACAACAGTGTCGCCTTCAGCTTTGAGAATCTCACTAATTGTTCCGGAGGCTGGGGCAACAACTTCCAGGACAACTTTATCGGTTTCGATATCAACAATCAGCTCGTCGCGGTTTACGCTATCGCCAACCTGCTTGTGCCAGGTCGCCAGTGAACCTTCTTGAACCGATTCCGGGTATGTGGGTGCCTTAATTTCGATGGCCATCTAATTTTTCCTGTATTACGAGCTTGGGCTCAGTGCTTCATCAATAAATTGTTTTTGTTCTTCTATATGTGTGGACATATAACCACAGGCCGGGGCGGCTGATGCCGCTCGACCTACATAACGCAAATGTAACATTGGGTCTATACGCTGAAGTACGTGTCGCATATGGTGCTGACTGCTGTACCAGGCACCCTGGTTAATTGGCTCTTCCTGACACCAGATAACATCTTTCACGTTTACGTAAGGCTTCAACGCCTCTTCCAATTCGATATCCGGGAAAGGATATAACTGCTCTATTCGAACCAGGGCAATATCATCTATGCCGCGCGCTTCGCGCTCTTCAACCAGATGATAGTAAACCTTTCCGGAACAGAGGATAACCCGGGTTGCCTTAGCGGGATCGATCTGGCTATCGGCGATAACATTCTGGAACTCGCCACCGGCAAGCTCTTCCAGGGAGGATGTGGCCAGCTTGTGACGCAAAATCCACTTTGGACTCATAATTATCAGCGGGCGACGCATTGGGCGAATGGCCTGGCGGCGCAACAGATGAAATATCTGCGCTGGGGTGGTTGGTATTACCACCTGCATATTGTGCTCGGCACAGAGTTGCAGGAATCGCTCCAGTCGCGCTGAGGAGTGCTCTGGACCCTGCCCTTCAAAACCGTGTGGAAGCAGCATGGTAAGTCCCGAGAGACGGGCCCACTTGTGCTCACCACTGGCAATAAACTGATCGATCACTACCTGGGCACCATTGGCGAAGTCACCAAACTGCGCTTCCCAGATAATTAGGCCTTTGGGTGCGGTCGTCGCATAGCCATATTCAAATGCCAGCACAGCCTCTTCAGAGAGTACCGAGTCATAGATATCAAAACGCGGCTGATCCTCTGACAGGTTGGCCATCGGCAGATAGGCTTCGCCATCTTTCTGGTTAAATACCACTGCATGACGGTGAGAGAAAGTACCGCGTCGTACATCCTGGCCGGTTATGCGAATCGGGTAACCCTCTTCGAGTAGCGTGCCATAGGCGAGAAGCTCGGCCATACCCCAGTTGAGGGGCAGTGCGCCGCCGGCCATCTTGCGACGGTCGTCGTAGAGTTTACTGACCTGGCGTTGAACCTTGATGCCATCGGGGATCTTGTTGACGCGGTTAGCCACATCCTGGAGGACGGCTAGATCTATTCCGGTATTTGCCGGTGTGCGCCAGTCGTGATCCAGGTAGGGTTCCCAGTTGACAAACAGGCTGGTATCCGGCTCGCGAACCAGGTTGTGAACAACAAACTCACCCTTATCCAACTGAGCGCGGTACTTGTTAGACATCTCATTGGCCTGATCCTGGCTGAGGATGCCCTCGTTGACCAGCTTCTGGGAATACAGGTCCCTGGTGGTCGAGTGCTTGCGAATAATATCGTACATCAGCGGCTGGGTGGTCGATGGCTCATCGGTCTCGTTGTGACCGCGACGGCGGTAACAGACAAGGTCGATCACGACATCTTTACCAAACTCATAGCGGTAATCCATGGCGAGCATGGCGGCAAACATCACTGCATCAGGGTTATCACCATTAACATGGAGAATCGGCGCCTGGACCATTTTGGCAATATCGGTACAGTATTCGGTTGAACGGGCATCTTCCTGGCGACTGGTGGTAAAACCAACCTGGTTGTTGATCACAATATGGATCGAACCGCCGGTCTTGTAGGCGCGAGTCTGGGAGAGCTGGAAAGTTTCCATCACAACGCCCTGACCAGCAAAGGCTGCATCACCGTGCATCAGGATTGGCACTACTTTCTCACCACTGGTATCTTCGCGGCGATCCTGGCGGGCGCGGCCCGAGCCGATCACTACCGGACAGGAGATTTCCAGGTGCGAGGGGTTAAAACCCAGAGCCATATGCACTTCACCACCGGGGGTCATCACATTGGATGAGAAACCCTGGTGATACTTAACGTCGCCAGAGGTATTGACCAGGCGCTTGCCTTCAAATTCTTCAAACAGCTCGGCGGGATTTTTACCCAGCACATTAACCAGCACGTTGAGGCGACCACGGTGTGCCATGGCCATTACAATTTCTTTGCCGCCATATTCACCGGCGCGGCGAACCAGGCAGTCGAGCAGCGGAATTAAGCTCTCACCACCCTCCAGGCCAAAACGCTTGGTGCCCGGGTATTTTGAATCGAGATGCTTTTCCAGACCCTCTGCAGCAGTCAGTCGACTCAGAACATCAAGCCGGGCTTCATCGCCGTAGGTGGGTTTGGAACGCACGCTTTCAAAGCGCTGGGCCAACCACTGCTTTTCAGCAAACGAGGTGATATGCATATACTCAGCGCCGAGGCTGCCACAGTAAGTCTCTTCAAGAGACTCAACAATCTCGCGCAGGGTTGCTTCCTGCTTACCTATATAAAGTGGGCTGGTTTGGAATGTGGTATCCAGGTCAGCTTGAGTCAGGCCATGGAAATGCAGATGCAGATCGGGCACATCTTCGCGCACCATCAATCCCAGTGGATCGAGGTTGGCTTTCTGGTGCCCGCGAAAACGGTAGGAACTGATTAGCTGGACAACCTTAACCTGCTTGCGCTCGTGCTCGAGGTGGATACCACCAGAGCCAGGTGCAGGAGTCGGGCGCGCCTGACGGCGGCCTAGCAGCTCAAAGTGCTGAACAATAGTCGCGTGAGAAATATCCGGGGCAACACTGCCATTAGTGCGCGGCAGTGTATCGAAGAAACTGCTCCACTCTTCAGGGACGCCATTGCGGTCATGCAAGTACGTATCATAGAGATCTTCAATGTACGCAGCGTTACCACCAGAGAAGTGGGAGGAGCGAAGAAAGTGCTCCATGGGGCCCTCAGGCATTGGTGGTATTCCTCATTTCTTGTTTAAAATTAATCAATTGTGTGTTTTAAATTGACGAGCAGACCATCTGCTCGCGCATTCTATCCTTAAGTAGCACTATTTATCAGCATATTTCTAATATGGCCAATCGCTTTCGTCGGGTTTAACCCTTTAGGGCAAACCTGAACGCAATTCATAATCCCGTGGCAGCGGAAAACACTGAAGGGATCATCGAGATTAGCCAGACGCTCTTCGGTTGCTGTATCGCGGCTGTCGGCTAAAAAGCGGTAGGCCTGCAACAGCCCGGATGGACCGATAAACTTATCCGGGTTCCACCAGAACGACGGACAGGCTGTCGAACAACAGGCGCAGAGAATACATTCATAGAGACCATCCAACTTGGCGCGCTCTTCGGGCGACTGCAGTCGTTCGATAGCCGGCGCTGGTGAGTTGTTGATCATATAGGGCTGAATCTTTTCGTACTGTGCGTAGAACTGGCTCATATCAATTACCAGGTCGCGGATAACCGGCAGCCCAGGCAGTGGTCGAATCACCAGCTTGTTACCCTTAACAGCCTCCGACAGTGGCGTGATACAGGCGAGACCATTCTTGCCAGAGATATTCACACCATCAGAACCACAGACACCTTCGCGACATGAGCGACGGAATGTCAGGGTTGGATCTTCAGCTTTAAGCTTTTCAAGAACATCTAAAACCATAATATCTTTGCCCTGGGTGTCGACCTCAAAATCCTGCATATAGGGCTCTGAGTCAACTTCAGGGTTGTAGCGATAAATACTTACAGTCAACATAATCTGTCCAACACCTCTTAGTAGGTACGTACTTTAGGTTCAAATGCTTCGCGGGTCTTGAGGTTAAAGTTAACCCCACGCTTGCCCAGGGTCTTGGTCTCGGGGAAGAACACCGAGTGACACAACCAGTTTTCGTCATCGCGCTCCTGGAAATCTTCACGGGCGTGTGCGCCGCGGCTCTCAGTGCGACCTTCTGCCGCAATAGCCGTGGCCTCTGCTGTAGCAAAGAGATTCTGTAGTTCCAGGGCTTCGATTCGCGCGGTATTAAATGCGTTGCTCTTGTCTTCCAGCACAACATTCTCAATGCGCGGACGCAGTGCATTAAGTTTTTCAATGCCCTGCTTCATGTAGTCGCCGCGACGGAACACACCGAAGTAGTTCTGCATAATGGTCTGCAGCTCAGCACGGAGTACTGATGCTTTTTCACCACCTTCAGAATTATTGATACGGTTGAGCCCTTCCATAGCGCGCTCAATATCTGCTTCGCTGGCATCCTTAAGATTGATTCCTTCACGCAACTGCTTCTCGATAAACATACCGGAAGCGCGACCAAAGACCACCAGGTCGAGCAGTGAGTTACCACCCAGGCGGTTGGCGCCATGTACAGATACACAGGCTGCTTCACCACAGGCGTAAAAGCCTTCGATCACCTGGTCATTGCCCTCTTTATCGATGGTCAGCGCCTGGCCATCAACATTGGTTGGAATACCGCCCATCATGTAGTGACAGGTTGGAACAACCGGAATTGGCTCGACAACCGGGTCGGCATGAGCAAAGGTGCGAGACAGCTCGAGAATACCCGGCAACTTGGCGTTCAGGGTCTCTTCACCGAGATGATCGAGCTTCAGGTAGACATGATCACCGTCCGGGCCACAGCCTCGACCTTCGAGAATTTCCAGAACCATAGAGCGGGCAACCACATCGCGGCCAGCCAGGTCTTTGGCATTGGGGGCATAACGCTCCATAAAGCGCTCGCCATCCTTGTTGATCAGGTAGCCACCCTCACCGCGACAACCTTCAGTCACCAACGTGCCCGCACCGTGGATACCCGTGGGGTGAAACTGCCACATTTCGATATCCTGGACCGGGAAGCCAGCGCGCAACGCCATACCGACACCGTCACCAGTACAGATATGTGCGTTAGTTGTAGAAGCATAGATACGCCCTGCTCCGCCAGTGGCA
>JBMYPM010000005.1:0-16265 GCA_049600275.1 Porticoccaceae bacterium
CCCATCACCAGCGCCCAGAGTATTCCGTTGAGTGCGCCAACGATAAATTCTTTACTTAATAACCATTTAATATTGTCGCGCTCGATCTGGCCGAGAGCCATACCGCGAACGACAACGGTAAGGGTCTGGCTGCCGGCAACCCCGCCCATACTGGCAACAATTGGCATAAGGATCGCCAGGGCGACAACTTTGTCGAGAGTTGCCTCAAACATACTGATAGCAGTAGAGGCGAGAATCGCGCTGAGCAGGTTGAGCCCAAGCCACAGGGCACGACGAGGTGCAGTTCGACCAATCGAGGAGAAGGTATCTTCGGTGTCACTTAAACCGGCCATCGCCAGCAGGGAGTGGTCGGCATCTTCAACAATAACGTCTACCACATCATCAATCGTGATTCGGCCAACCAGGCGGTGCTGGTTGTCGACCACAGGGGCAGATACCAGATCCTGGCGCTGGAACAGCTGGGCAACATCGGAGTCGATCATGTCCACCGGCAAGGCTTCAATCTCGGTGTTCATTACTTCCCTAACCCTGGTGCTGGGGCTGGAGGTCAGCATTTTGCCAAGTGACAGGTTGCCCAAATAAGTGTCTGTGCGACTGACCACAAACAGATTGTCCGTGATATCCGGCAGTTCATCAAAACGCCGCAGGTAGCGCAGCACTACATCGATAGTAATATCCGGGCGCACCGTGATCATCTCGGTGTCCATAATGCCGCCGGCCGTGTCCTCGGGATAGGTGAGAACCGACTCTACGCGCTGCCTGTCCTGGGCGGACATGGCCTGGAGCACTTCGGGAATAACCTGGTCGGGCAGTTGCTGGAGAATATCGACAATATCATCGACATCCAGGCCCTCAGTTACAGATGCAACTTCAGCACCGTCCATCTGGTTGAGAAATTCCTGCTGAATATCATCGGAGAGTTCCTGGAGAACTTCACCGGTAATATCTGTATCCACCAGCTGCCAGAGTACATCCCGTGAACGCGGCGGGGCAGTTTCGAGCTGGTGAGCTATATCTGGTGGCGAGAGATTGTTAAGAATATGGCGCACCTGGCTAAGGGTGCCGGGATCGATGCCGGTGCCGAGCTTGGTCAGTAGGCTATTTTCAGTGTTGTTCATGCATCGCTCCATCGCTCAGTAAGTGAGGGCTGAGTCAATTAATACCAGCCCGGGCATTTTAACGAGCTGTGCGACAGATCGGTAGTTTTTACTGAGTCTTTGGCGCAAACAGTAGGTGAGCAGCAGGTGAGACTGCTGTTTTTAGCGATTATTCACCTTCACCAAAGTAATCGGCAAGCAGTTGCGAGATTGCCTGTTGGGCATCCTCTTCATCTTCACCATCAAATTCAAAGGTCAGGACGGTGCCCTGGCTGGCGGCCAGCAGCATCAGCGACATAATACTTTTTGCATCCACCAGGGGTGCTGTTGTGCCGGTGCGGATAGAGCATAAATAATGCCCTGCAGTGCTGGCCAGCTTGGTGGCAGCTCTGGCGTGCAGACCAAGTTTATTAATAATTTCTAACTCGCAGCGAATCATTGTTTAGATCTCGGCTTGCTCACTGGGAGAGCTCTTTGTGCACAACCTGGACAAAGGGGTGCTGGGTTGAGAAGTGCTCGTACAATCGGTTGGCCAGGTAGACAGATCTGTGCTGGCCGCCAGTGCAGCCGATAGAGATAGTCAGGTAGCTGCGATTATTTTGTTGAAATTGCGGGATCCAGCGGGTCAGGAAACCGATAATATCGGCGAGCATTGAGGCGACTTCAACCTGGCTCTCCAAAAACTCGATTACCCCTTCGTCGTTACCGGTCTGGTTCTTTAGCTGTTGCTTCCAATAGGGGTTGGGCAGGCAGCGCACATCAAAGACAAAATCTGAATCGGAGGGCACGCCGCGCTTAAAGCCAAAGGATTCAAACAGGATAGACATATGTTCCGGATTATTTGGAACAATGGTGTTTTTAACCAGGTCGCGCAATTGATGCAGGGTTAACCTGGAAGTATCTATGGAGCGGTCGGCAATATCCGAGATTGGGCTGAGCAGCTCTTTCTCAAGATCAATCGCCTCTTTAAGGCCGATGGTTTCGCTGCTCAGGGGATGGCGGCGGCGAGTTTCACTGTAGCGGCGCAGGAGGTCTGAACGCCTTGCATAGAGGAAAAGCACGCTGACACTAACGCCATCGGCTTCAATAATTTTTAGTATTTCAGGGATTTTACTCAGGTCGCCAACCAGGTTGCGGGCATCGATACCCACAGCAATATTCAGCTCTTCATGATTATTGTTACTGTTAAGCTGGGTGATCAGGTTTTGCAGCAGGCTGGCGGGCAGATTATCAATGCAGGTAAAACCAACATCCTCAAGAATATTGAGTGCCGAGGTTTTTCCGGACCCGGAGTGGCCGCTGATAATCACCAGGCGCATGGTTAGGCGCTTCGCTCTAGCTGCAGTGCTGTATTGAACAGCTCTTCATTATTGTTGCACTGGCGCAGAGACTGTCGGGACTGGTCATTCTGCATAATGCTGGCGATTCGCGCCAGTGTTGCCAGATGTTCGTCATTTTGTTCTTCGGGCACTATAAGTGCAAAGATCAGGTCGACGGGCTGATCGTCCAGGGCGCCAAAATCAACTGGATCTTCCAGTTTGATCAAGCAGCCGTGGATTCGATTAAAGCCGGAGACACGGCAGTGGGGAATAGCAACGCCTTCCCCAATGCCCGTGCTGCCGAGTCGCTCTCTGGCGACCAGGTTGTGGAACAATGTATCGGCCTGCTCAGTATTGCCGCCCAGTTGATCTGTTACAAAGGCTGACAGGTTTTCAAGAACACGCTTCTTGCTGCCGCCAGGGAGATCACACTGGGTCATTTTCTGAGTCAGGATATCGGTGATTTTCATGGGTAAAACTAATGGCCTCGATGCTTCTCTTTGTATTTAATTAACTGTCGGTCGAGTTTGTCAGTCAGCGCATCAATAGCAGCGTACATATCTTCATGCTGGGAATTGGCAAATAATTCTCCACCACTTACATGAACTGTGGCTTCAGCATTTTGTGAAAGTTTATCTACCGAGAGGATAACGGATGTGCTGGTGATTTGTTCGTAATGTCGTTCTAGTTTTGAAAGCTTGGTGGTAACGTAGTCTCTAATAGGTGTGGTAATTTCCAAGTGGTGTCCGCTAATGGTTAATTGCATGCAGTTCTCCTTGTTTTTACTTTATTAAACTCTACTTTTTTAAGATTTTGACTAAAATCTTTTGCGTTGGCTTGAGGATGGGATGCCCATATTCTCTCTGTACTTGGCAACCGTTCGCCGTGCTACCTGAATGCCCTGTTCCTCAAGAAGGGTGGTTAGCTTATTGTCGCTCAATGGTTTTGCGGGTTGCTCAGCGCCAATCATCTCTTTTAGGATAGCGCAAACAGCGGTTGATGAACACTCCCCGCCACCAGAGGTGCCAACATGACTGGAAAAGAAATATTTCAGCTCATAAATTCCCTGGGGAGTGGCCAGATATTTACTGGTAGTCACCCGAGAAATAGTCGATTCATGAAGTTCCAGCTTGCTGGCGATATCCGATAGCACCATGGGCTTCATCGCCACCGGGCCATAGTCGAGAAATCCCTGCTGCAGGTCGACTATGGTCATGGCCACGCGCATCAGGGTTTCATTGCGACTTTCAATGCTGCGCAAAAACCAGCGCGCCTCGGCGAGATTATCTTTTAAAAACTGGTTCTCATCACTGCTGTCAGAGCGCTTGATTAATGCCGAATAGGAGTCGTTGATGCGCAGTCGCGGCATATTGCTATCGTTGAGCTGCACTTTCCAGCGACCTTTAATTTTCTCTACATAGGCATCCGGGACAATATAGTCTATGTCGTTGCTGTTAAATGCTTCACCGGGGCGCGGGTTAAGGCTGCGAATCAGCTGCAGTGCAGCCTGGAGTTCATCGGCGCCAAGCCCGGATTTTTTCGCCAGGCGTCCGCTGTCTATAGAGGCGATATCTTCAAGGAAATCGCTGGCCAGCAGCAGGGCAGATTGCAGATGTTCGGTCTCCGGTGCCATCTGCTTTAACTGTATTAAAAGACATTCGCGAATATCCCGGGCAAATACACCCGGCGGATCGAACTGTTGAAGTCGATGCAGTACAGCGACCAGCTCATCCTCCTGAATCTGCTCTTCATAAGTTTGTTCGCGTGATTCTTCCTGGTGAATATGGGCTACCACATCAAACAGGTCTTCGGTAATCAGGCCGGAGCTGTCAATGGCATCGATAAAGGCAGAGGCAATTTCCCTGTCCCTGTCTGAAAATGGTGTCAGGTTGAGCTGCCATTCCAGATGTCCCTGAAAGGACTCCGTGACCTGGTGAACCTGTTCCAGGTTAACTTCGGCAACGCTGCTGGAAACAGTTGAGGGATTGTAGACATCGTCCCAGTTGGCATCGACCGGCAGATCCTGGGGTATCTGGTCGCTCCACTCGTAGTCGGAATTCTGCTCGTCATTTTGCGGCTCCCGATTTAAGTCGGTGGTCTCTGTTTGAGAGTTGCCCAGAGAGCCTTCCTGGCGGTTATCTTCATTGGCGGATTGAGATGACTGCGGTGTCTCAGGGGTTGTCTCGCCACTGCTGTCTTCATCAATTTCCAGCAGCGGATTGTTGTAGAGCTGTTCGATCATCTCCTGGCGCAGTTCCAGTGTCGACAGTTGCAGAAGGCGAATTGCCTGTTGCAACTGTGGCGTCATGGTCAGCTGTTGGCTGATTTTTAACTGTAGGCCCTGGCGCATGCAGTGAATATCACTATCAATAGATGAGTCTGCAATTTTAGTGCCAATTCACTGTTGGTGGCAATCGGCTATTTGGCAAACAGGCTTTTATTTTAGGTTAAAAGCTCTATATGCAGGCTGCAGGGGGTATTTAGATTGATGGGGTGGAGAGCCTGGTATGCCTAGAGAGTAAAGTTATCACCCAGATAGGTTTTTCGAACATTGGCATCATTGAGAATATCTTCAGTGGTGCCCTCGGCGATAACATGACCCTCACCAATAATGTAAGCATGCTCACAGATATCCAGGGTTTCACGGACATTGTGGTCGGTTATCAAAACGCCTATGCCGCTGTCGCGCAGGTGGCGAATAATATTTTTGATATCGGTGACCGAGATGGGATCAACGCCGGCAAAGGGTTCATCGAGCAGAATAAACTGTGGATCTGCCGCCAGTGCGCGGGCGATCTCGACCCTGCGGCGCTCACCGCCAGACAGGCTCATCCCAAGGCTTTTTGCCAGGTGGGAAATATGGAATTCATGCATCAGCTCTTCAAGACGCTTTTGGCGCTGTTCGCGGTTGAGCTGTTTTTGGGTTTCGAGAATTGCCAGGATATTATCCTCGACACTCAGCTTGCGAAACACCGAGGGTTCCTGTGGCAGGTAGCCGAGACCGCGACGGGCGCGACCATGCATTGGCAGGGCGGTGATATCGTCGCTGTCTATAGTAATGGTTCCATTGTCCTGGTTGACCAGGCCGATAATCATATAGAAGCAGGTTGTCTTGCCGGCACCGTTGGGGCCCAGCAACCCGACGATCTCGCCCTGTTTAACAGACATGGATACATCTTTGACAACCGGTCGTTTGCCATAGGCCTTAGCCAGGTTGCGCGCTTCTAAAATTGCCATCAGGGAGTCGTCTCTTCAGGTGGATTGGATTCCTGCACTGATGGCAGAATTACCAGTTGGATGCGTTTTTGTTCACCCAGGTCGTTGCCTTTGGCCTTCCATGTCTCATTCTTGATATCGTAGTCGATTGAGTCGCCCTTAATAATTGTGCCATTGCGGGACAGAACCGCATTGCGCTTGAGAACGATCTGGTTATCGGCTAGCAGGTAGTCGATATGCTCTGCGCGAGCAACCAGCATTGCCCCTTCCGCCTGCGGCTTTTGCTGGTAGCTCGCTGGTGTACCTGTGCATTCAATACGGCTGATTTTACTGCCCTGGTAGTGCAGGGTGATCTTGTCGGCTTCAATAAGGATACTGCCCTGGCTGATAATAACATTGCCTTGATAGACGGTCAGGCCAGTTTTTTCATTGCGTTCCGCCGAGTCGGATTCAATTGAGATGGTTTTCTCGCGATCATCGGGCAGCGCAACAGCCGCGGCCGATAGGATCATGCAGAGCAGTAGAGCCGCGGATATGGAAATTTTAGATAGGCTCATGGGTTACCCGGACTTTAGATTTGATAATAAAAATTTCCTTGAGCAGGTCGATATGCAGTCCGCTACCAGAAACATTGCTCTGGGGAGCAAGCAGTCTAAAGGCGCTTTCAGTCGTCGCAATATTGCTGTCGGTAAAGTAGGTTAAATGCTCTGTGGTCAGCTGTGCAAGTTCACCGCGGCTATTTATATCGGCACTAACATTGCCGTCGAGATCGAGCTTGCCCAAAGCGCTGTCCAGCTGACCCCTGTCTGCCTTTAAAGTTAATGGTTTGCCCAGGGGGCGATGGGTGAGAAAAACCGGTTCGGCCAGGGTGAGTGTTGAGGCGCCCTCATAAAACTCTATGCGTGGTGAGCTGAGCGAAAACTTCTCTGCGCCATCACTGGCAAAGCGCCGGCTGGTGATTTCTTTCATATAGCTGTCAGCGCGGGGATCCTTTTCAAATTGTCCATCTTTCTGGCGAATAAAAGACTCTGGCGGCGAATCCCAGATCAGTAGAAAACCACCGACCATCAGTGCCAGGATAAATGTCAGTAGTGCCTGTCGAATCATTGATAGCTTGCCAGTATTGCGTCCAGTTTGCCCTGCGCGGCGAGAATCATCTCGGCGGCCTCGCGAACTGCACCACTGCCACCGCAGCGGCTGGTCTGCCACAGCGCGCTGGCGGCGACAGTCCCGCTGCCATTTGCCACGGTCATCCCCAGCCCGACACGGTTGATCACTGCAAGGTCTGGCAGGTCGTCGCCCATAAAGGCGATTTCATCCATCTGGATATCCATATTTTCCAGCAGTTCACCCAGGGCGGTGAGTTTGTCCTCGCGACCCTGAACCACTGGAGAGATACCCAATTCATCAGCGCGGCGCTGAAGAAGTGCGGATACACGCCCGGTAATAATACCGACCTGCACGCCACCCCGTTGCAGTAGTTTAATACCCAGGCCATCCTGGATATCGAAGGCCTTGAGCTCTTCGCCATTGTTGCCGTAGTAGAGATGGCCATCGGTAAGAACGCCATCCACATCGAGAAGCAGCAACTTGATTTTTTTGGCAGCGGCGATGGCTGCGCTGTTTACATCAGTCATTATTAAACGACTCCCGCGCGGAGAATGTCATGCATATGCAGTACACCGATTGGATGATGATTTTCATCTTCGACAATCAGTGCAGTGATGGAACTGTCTTCCATAATTTTCAATGCCTGAGCGGCGAGAATTTCTCCGTTGATAGTTTTCGGATTGGCCGACATTACATCTGCCATGGTGGCGCTGTTGATATCCACTTTGCCATCGACAATACGGCGCAAATCGCCATCAGTGAAAACGCCGAGCAGGGTATTGTTATCGGAGACAACTGTTGTCATACCAAAGCCTTTCTCAGTCATCACTAACAGTGCCTGATGGAGAGGTTGATCGGCCAACACCCGCGGCACCTGGCTGTCTTTATGCATAATATCGGTAACCCGAAGCAACAGCTTGCGTCCCAGGGCACCACTGGGGTGTGAGAAGGCAAAGTCTTCGGCGCTGAATCCGCGGGATTCAAGCAGTGCGATTGCCAGCGCATCGCCCATCGCCAGGGTGACGGTAGTGCTGGTGGTCGGTGCCAGATTTAACGGGCAGGCTTCATTCTCGACGCCGACATCAAGATTGGCGCTGGCCGCTTTGGATAAAACTGAATCGGCATTACCGGTCATGCTGATCAGGGGAATCCCCAGGCGTTTTATCAGCGGCAGTATGGTGACGACCTCTGCGGTACTGCCAGAATTTGAAATGGCAATTACCACATCATTTTTGGTGATCATGCCCAGGTCGCCATGACAGGCTTCACCGGGATGAACAAAGAAAGCCGGTGTGCCAGTGCTGGCGAGTGTGGCGGCAATCTTATTGCCAATATGGCCAGATTTTCCCATGCCGGTAATCACAACTCGGCCCTCGCAGTCGAGCATAGTCTGGCAGGCGGTTACAAAGTTGTCGTCCAGGCGGCCCAATAGCTGCTCGACGGCATCGGCTTCCATTTTAATGGTGCGCTTTGCGGAGGTTAAAAAATCTGTCGCAGTCATATTTTAGTCACTAGTATTTTTAAGGGATGCCATCCAGATAGAATCCAGAGAGGCATTATAGAGCGAAATGTGCAGGTGGCGAAATCCTGCTCCTAGCCATTTACTACATAGGGCCAAAGCAAAACATAGTAGAGGCCGTAACCGCTGACAAGAATAAATCCAAAGCGCCGCGAGAGTCTTGCCGGCGCAGCACTTTTAGCGCCCCTGAACAGGGCATAGGCAACCATGGCAACCAGCAGGAGAGTCATTGCTGTCAGGCTTAAAAAGTCCCTGGAAAAAACTTCCGGAGCCAGGGCTATAGGTGAAATAGCCCCTGCTGAAGTCATCACCAGCATAAGGTTAAATAGGTTTGAGCCAAAGACATTGCCGATAGCAATATCATGATGGCCGCGAAGTGCGCTGACCGCCGAGGCCGCCAATTCCGGCAGGCTGGTTCCTATAGCCACCACAGTAAGCCCGATTACCAACTCGCTTACGCCCATGGACTGGGCAATAGTTTTTGCGCTCCAGACAGTGACTTCAGCACTTGCCAGCAATACGATTAAGCCCACTGCAAACCACAGGCCGGCAGCGGCCATGGTGATATCCGGAATCTCTTCACCGGCGGCAATCTCCTCGGGGCTGGTATGGGTTTTCTTATATTTAATGGTGATGTAAATCAGCGGGAAAATCAGCGCCCCCAATAACAGGCTTTCGCCGCGGCCCAGGTAGCCATTGTAGAGACACAGCCCGGCACCAGCGGTGATCAGTATCAGGATTACCGCTTCCTGGGAGAGCAGGTGCTTTTGCACAGGGATGGGGGCGATCAGTACAGTTATACCCAGAACCAGGCCTATATTGGCAAGATTGGAGCCCAGTGCATTGCCCACAGCCAGTTCGCTGGCTTGGTTGAGAGCCGCATTTACCGAGACCAGGATTTCAGGTGCAGAGGTACCTATAGAAACGACGGTCAGGCCAATAACAAGTGGCGAGATACCATAATTCCTGGCCGCGCCCGCACTGCCGGCAACAAAACGATCCGCTCCCCAGAGCAGGCCGAGGACGCCAACAATAAGGCCTAGAGCCGGAAGCAACAGTGCACTCATAATTTCTCCATATTACCGCCATATGCAAGGCGGGTTCTATTTCTTCAAAAGTTTGGGGATGTTATAGTGCCGGGCGGCCGTTGTCAGCAAACTTAGGTGCTGAAATTGTACTATTACTGGCTGCAAACACGTATAGGCGTTATTGATTTGTAAATACCTAAGGAGTGGGTCTATGAGAAAATTGGATATGAGTTTTAAAAAATGGATTGCGGTTGCCTTGCTAACGGTTCTGGCACCTGTGTGTTTGGCGGCTAATACAGTTGCTGATCCCTATAAAAAAATTGAAAAGGTCACGGTTGAGTTGCTGGATATTATTGCCGCCTACCGGGACTCTTATCCGGAAACTGAAGTCGCTTACTTCGATAAACTGGATCAGTTTTATTGCCCGCAATGTAATGGGCAGCTATGGCAGGTCGGCGAGCCCCGAGCAGCGCGCACTCTTTGCCCAGACTTTTCGCGACGGTCTTGTGGAGACCTATGGGCGCGGCCTGATCGGTTACAACGACCAGAAAATTGTGTTGCTTGCGGCCGAGCCGCTGGCCAAGGGCCAGAGAAGAGTGACGGTAAAACAGGAAATCCGCAGCGCTGATAATGTCTATCCGCTGGAGTACAGCCTGGCGCGCAAGAAAACCGGTGAGTGGATGGTGGTCAATGTGGTTATCAATGGCATTAACCTGGGCAAGACATTTCGCAACCAGTTTGTCCAGTCCGCCCAGCGATCAGGTGGTGATATTGACCAGGTGATCAGCGGTTGGCTGTCCGACCCTAAGTAAAAAATTATCCCAATGGTGCGCCGCTTTACAAAGGCGTGCCTCTAACAAAAGAGTAATCTATGAATCCTGAAGACGTAAAAGCACTCCTCGAAAATGCCCTGGCTGACTGCCAGTTTCAAGTAGAGGCTGAGGGCAGTCATTTTAATATTGTTGCCATTGGTGAGATTTTTGAAGGCAAGCGACCGGTCCAGCGTCAGCAGGCTATTTATGCGGTGTTAAATGAAAAGATTTCCTCCGGTGCTATGCATGCGGTCAATATGAAAACTTTCACCCCGGCTGAATGGTCTGCTCGATCAGCCTAGTTGCTGTAAGGTTTGAAGTAAGGAAAGTCTGATGGATAAGTTAATAATTCAAGGTGGCGGGCCGCTTCGCGGTGAAGTCTGGATCTCCGGATCCAAGAATGCCGCGCTGCCAATACTGTCAGCGACGCTGCTTTCCGAGGGGCTGGTAACAGTAGCCAACCTGCCCCATCTGCAGGATGTGACAACTACTATCGAATTGCTCGGTTCACTGGGTGTAACCGTCAGCATCGACGAAAAAATGCAGCTCGAGGTTGATAATTCAACACTGCAGAGTCGCACCGCTCCCTATGAGCTGGTCAAGACCATGCGCGCTTCTATACTGGTGCTCGGTCCGCTATTGGCCCGATACGGCGAAGCCAACGTATCCTTCCCCGGCGGCTGCGCTATTGGCAGTCGCCCTGTGGATCTTCACCTGCGTGGCCTCGAGGCTATGGGTGCAACCATTGAAATTGAAGATGGCTACATCAAAGCACGCAGTGATGGGCGACTAAAGGGATGTCACATCCTGATGGATGTGGTGTCAGTGGGCGCCACTGAAAATCTGATGATGGCCGCAGCCCTGGCCGAGGGCCAGACAGTAATTGAAAACGCCGCCCGCGAACCAGAGATTGTCGACCTGGCCAACTGCCTGAATGCCTGGGGTGCAGATGTCCAGGGCGCAGGCTCGAATAGGCTGGTGATCAACGGTGTTGAAACGATAGAGGGTGGACACTTTAGCGTGATGCCCGATCGCATTGAAACCGGAACCTACCTGGCCGCTGCGGTGGCGACCCGCGGTCGGGTCAAGGTGACCCAGACAGATCCGGGCTCACTCGAGGCAGTACTCTTAAAGCTTCAGGAAACCGGTGCTATTATCACCCAGGGTGATGATTGGATTGAGCTGGATATGAAGGGTAAAAGGCCCAAGGCGGTAAGTCTTAGAACTGCCCCCTATCCGGCTTTTCCCACCGATATGCAGGCTCAGCTGACGGCGATAAATGCAGTTGCCGAAGGCACAGGTGTAGTGGTTGAGACGATTTTTGAAAACCGACTGATGCAGGTTCAAGAGTTGAACCGTATGGGTGCAGTTATCAGTGTTGAAGCTAATACAGCAGTGGTAACCGGTGTTGAGCGCTTAAAGGCGGCACCGGTAATGGCCTCTGATCTTCGCGCTTCCGCGGCACTGGTTATTGCCGCACTGGTTGCCGATGGCGAGACCGTTGTAGATCGCATTTATCATATTGATCGCGGCTATGAATGTATCGAAGAAAAATTACATCTACTGGGTGCGAAAATAAAACGCGTACCGGGATAGATTGAGGCTTATAAACAGCAGACTTATTTTTACAGTCTGAGAGACGAGAGATAGTTGAAAGAATAATGACACAGATAACCATAGCCCTGACCAAGGGTCGAATCTTAAAAGAGACTCTGCCGCTTTTAGCGCGCGCTGGAATTGTTCCTGCCGAGGACGTTTTCTCTAGTCGCAAGCTGGTGTTTCCGACCAACCGCGACAATGTTCGAATAATTATTTTGCGCGGTTCCGATGTCGCCACCTACGTTCAGTTTGGTGCCGCAGATATAGGTGTTGCCGGAAAAGATATGCTCCTCGAGCATCAGGGAGATGGTTACTACGAACCACTTGATCTGGGTATTGCTCGCTGTAAGTTAATGACAGCCGTGCCGGTGGGATCCACCCAGCAGCACAGCAGACTGCGTGTCGCCACCAAGTATATTAATGTTGCGCGCCAATATTATGCCGAGCAGGGCAGGCAGGCTGATCTGATTAAGCTCTATGGGGCTATGGAGCTCGCGCCGATACTCGATCTCGCTCAAGAGATTGTCGATATTGTTGATACCGGTAATACCCTCAAAGCCAATGGCCTTGAAGCCCGCGAAGAGATCGCCGAAATTAGTTCGCGATTAATCGTTAATAAGGCGGCGATGAAAACCAAATTTACTGAAGTTCAAGCTATTGTCGATGCACTTAAAGAGGCGGTGGAGAGCAAGCAATGACTGTTGCCATAAGCAAACTGCACGCTGGTGAAGAGGGTTTTGATAAAACTCTCGAGAAGCTTATTGCCTGGGATATGGTCTCGGATACTGCGGTTGAAGAAACTGTGAGTGGCATTTTGCGTCAGGTTAGAACAGAGGGTGATCGGGCACTGGTCGAATTGACCAACCGTTTTGATCGCCGACAGGCTGAATCAATCGATCAGCTAACAGTATCAGCCGAGCAGCTTCAAGAGGCGCTGGCATCCATTGACAGCGAATCCCGTCAGGCGCTGGAGATAGCGGCGACAAGAATTCGTGATTATCACAATCACCAGACTCAGGAGTCCTGGCAGTATCAGGAAGCCGATGGCACAACCTTAGGGCAGCAGATTACCCCTCTGGATCGGGTTGGTATCTATGTGCCCGGCGGCAAGGCCAGCTATCCCTCTTCAGTGTTGATGAACTGTATTCCAGCCCGGGTTGCCGGTGTCAGTGAGGTGATTATGATGGTTCCCGCGCCGGATGGAGAGCTCAGCCCTATGGTTCTGGCTGCCGCCGCGATTGCCGGTGTTGATCAGGTATTTACCATTGGCGGCGCTCAGGCAGTTGCCGCCTTAGCCTATGGCACCGAGACTGTTCCCAAGGTCGATAAGATTGTTGGTCCCGGCAATATCTATGTAGCTACCGCCAAGCGTATGGTATTTGGCTCTGTGGGTCTGGATATGGTTGCCGGACCCAGTGAAATATTGGTGGTCTGTGATGGCCAAACCGATCCCGATTGGATTGCTATGGATCTGTTTTCTCAGGCCGAACACGATGAAGATGCTCAGTCTATTTTTATCGCTTGGGATGCCGACTATATCGAGGCAGTGCAGAGCAGCATAGATAAGCTCTTGCCAGAGATGGAGCGCAAGGAAATTATCCGCCAATCTCTCGAGCGCCGTGGCGCGATGATTGAGGTTGCCGACGAACAGCAGGCGATTGAATTAATTAACCGTATCGCGCCCGAACACCTCGAATTATCTGTGGAAGACCCGCAGGCCTGGCTGCCGAAAATTCGTCATGCCGGCGCTATCTTTATGGGTCGCCACACCGCCGAGGCGTTGGGTGATTACTGTGCAGGGCCAAACCACGTTCTGCCGACATCGGCGACGGCGCGTTTTTCATCGCCGCTCGGTGTCTATGATTTCCAGAAGCGCAGCTCATTGATTTTCTGCTCTGAGCAGGGTGCTTCTGATTTGGGTAAAGTCGCCTCTGTGCTGGGTCGCGGTGAGTCACTGACGGCTCATGCGCGGTCGGCGGAATATCGAATTAAGACTGACTAATAAGAGTGCGCTACGAGCTATGAGTAAATACTGGAGTAATTTTGTTACTAGTCTTGACCCCTATACCCCTGGGGAGCAGCCGGCGATTAACAATCTGACCAAGTTAAACACCAATGAAAATCCCTACGGACCATCGCCAAAAGCATTGCAGGCGATGGAAGATGCGGTCAATGGTGATTTGCGCTTATACCCGCCGCCTAATGCAGATCAGTTTAAGCAGACTATTGCTGAGTACTACCAGCTCAATACCGATCAGATATTTGTCGGCAATGGCTCCGATGAAGTGTTGGCGCATATTTTCAATGGCCTGTTTAGACAGACTCAGGAAATACTCTTTCCCGATATTAGCTACAGTTTCTATCCTGTCTACTGCGGACTCTACGCTATTCAGTACAGCAAGGTGCCACTGGCGGAGGATTTCTCTCTGGATCTGGACAAATACTCTCGTCCAAATGGCGGGATTATCTTTCCTAACCCCAATGCACCCACAGGACGTCTGCTCGCTCTGGATGCAATAGAGAAGTTACTCAAATCAAACACTGAGTCGGTGGTAGTTGTCGATGAAGCCTATATCGATTTTGCCGAAAGCGGCTCCAGCGCGGTGGCTCTAGTTAATAAGTACGACAATCTTTTAGTCGTACAAACCATGTCTAAATCCCGCTCATTGGCAGGCTTGCGAATTGGTTATGCCATGGGTTCCGCCGAACTTATCGAAGGTCTTGAGCGCATTAAAAACAGCTTTAATTCCTATCCGCTGGGTCATGTACAGATCGCCGCTGGTGTTGCCGCTTTTAAAGACAGTGAATATTTTGAAGAGACCCGTCAGCTGGTTATCAGCAGTCGTGAGCAGCTTACCCAGCAGCTTGCATCCATGGGCTTTGAAGTTTTGCCATCGGCGGCCAATTTTGTATTTGTTCGCCACTGTGACTACAGCGCCGAAGATTTGGCTCAGTCGCTGCGTGAGAAAAATATTATTGTCCGTCACTTTAACAAGCCGCGTATCAATGAGTTTTTGCGAATTACGGTGGGTAGCGAAGAGCAGAATCAGCTATTGATTAAAAGCCTGACAGCTATTTTTGAAAGCTAGAGTTTAGTTTCCCGAATTGGTCGGTCGAATGCCGGCCACTGCAGTGACTGAAAAGGTTTCACCCTGCCGCCATATCTCTAATTCAATCGGTGTTCCCGGTGCTACATCGGCAATCTGGTTGACGCTGGTCTGGCGGTCGCTGACCGGCTCACCATTGATCTCAATCACTATATCTCCGGGCTGAATACCCGCCAGATGCGCTGGACTGCTGTTGTAGATGGCGCGCACCAGCAAGCCTTGATATATATCCAAATTGAGTCGCTTGGCAATCTGCGGAGTGAGCGGAAAGGCCTCCATTCCAACCCATCCACGCACGACATAGCCGTAGCTAATAATATCTTTAAGCACTTTAGCCGCGGTGTTCGCCGGAATAGCAAAGCTGATTCCCGCCGAGCCAGACTGGTTGAGAATCGCGGTATTGATACCGAGCAGATTGCCATAACTATCGACCAGTGCACCGCCAGAGTTGCCTGGATTAATATCCGCATCGGTCTGAATAAAGTTTTCAAAGGTATTTAGCCCCAAACCATTGCGCCCCTTGGCGCTGATAATGCCCTGAGTCACGGTTTGTCCGACACCATAGGGATTGCCGATCGCCAGAACCACATCACCGATCTTGGCTTGAGCGGGCTCGCCAATCGAGATTGGCTGCAGGTTACTGCTGGCAATTTTTAGTACCGCCAAATCTGTCTCTGGGTCTTTACCGACAACAGTGGCGGCAGCTTCAGTGCCGTCATAGAGCAATACCAGAATCTGGTCCGCGTCATCAATAACATGATTGTTGGTGAGAATAAAACCATCGCTCTGCATGATCACGCCAGAGCCCAAGGATGATTGGACACGCTGTTTAGGTTTATCGAAGAGACGTCGAAAATATGGGTCGTCCAGCAGAGGATGTTTCGCCGACTTGGTGACTTTGCGGGTATAGATATTGACTACTGAGGGTGCTGCGCGCGTCACTGCGTCGGAATAGGAAGCCGGCCCAGCCCATTGGTTAGAAGATCCGTTCTGCTGTAGATCCATCATTGTCTGGTCAGCTGTATCGCGCTGCTGACGGATTTCCGGAAATACCAGCAACAAGAGAGCCGCAACAAATAATCCGACCAATACCGGCTTGCCGATATAGCCCAATATAAAGTTGACTGTACGATTATTGCTTATGCTGGTATCTCTCAAACTTGGCCCCCAGATTACTAGAGCGAAAAATTGGTAGCGCAAAAAGTCGCCAGCGCATATTTTTGTAATCTATAAAGTTGCTCTTGATTATGGCACAAAAAAATAGCGGTTTAGCGCAATAAGTTGGAAAGTCGCGGGTCCGGGGTTTTCGCTTTGCGGTAAACCAAGATCACATGGCCTATAGATTGTACTAATTGAGCACTGTGATCTTTACAGATAGTCTCGGTCAGTTCTTTCTTGGCATCGCGATCATCAGCCACCAATTTAATCTTGATTAATTCGTGGTCATTCAGCGCTCGG
>JBMYPM010000006.1:0-14721 GCA_049600275.1 Porticoccaceae bacterium
GGAACCCAGGTCTACCTGGTCGATGGGAATGCCTACTTTAGCCGCCCCGGCCCGCGACTGGTGGATGCACTGGAAATTATGGCCAATGCATTACACCCTAGTCTGCATCCATTGCCTGAGGGTATGGAAAGCGCTTTAAAGCAGACCGACTAAATTAAATAGCAGGATCAAACCTGTTTAAAGGAAGAAGAGATTTTTTATGACTGATAAGGACAAAAAGCAGCAGAGCCATCAGAAAAAGATGGAGAAGCTCAAGGATAATGTCGATGCCTCAATAGCAGCGGCAGATATAGAGCGCGGTGTATTTATTCTGCTGACCGGAAATGGCAAAGGTAAATCCAGCTCGGCCTTTGGTATGGTAATGCGCGCGCTGGGTTATGGATACAAAGTCGGCGTGGTGCAATTTATTAAAGGTGCCCAGCTCTCCGGTGAGGAGATGTATATTCGCGACCTCTGCCCCCAGGTGACTTTTCACCAGATGGGTACCGGATTTACCTGGGACACCCAGGATCGGGCTGCCGATATTGCCGCCGCTGAAAAGAGCTGGGCGGTTGCCGAAAAGATGCTCGCCGATGAAAGCTATCACCTGGTAGTGCTCGACGAACTCACCTATATGCTCAGCTTTAAATACCTGGATCAGGATTTGGTGTTATCGGCGCTGAAAAATCGCCCGGAAAATCAGTCGCTGGTAGTGACAGGGCGGGGCGGTGGTTCCGGGCTGGCCGATCTGGCTGACACGGTGTCGGAGATTAAAGAGATCAAGCACGCCTACAATGCCGGCATTATGGCCCGCAAAGGCGTGGACTATTAAGTGCGCCGTTTTTCTGCATCTGGATTAATTCTGGCACTGGCAATTTTATTGCCAGTGGTCTCCCTGTTATCCATGACTGTAGGTACGGTTTCTATCTCTCTCGGCGATCTGTTTGCCGCTGATAACAGCCAAGTGAATACCATTCTGTTTGATATTCGCCTGCCGAGAATCCTCTTGGCAATTTGTGTTGGCGCCGTACTCTCAAGTACCGGCGCTGTTATGCAGGGCCTGTTTCGCAATCCACTGGCCGATCCCTCCTTAATAGGTGTTTCCAGCGGCGCCTCTGTCGGCGCCAGCCTGATGATTGTAGCTGCCGGTGGGCTGATTCAAAGCGGTGCACTGCTCGGCCTCTCCCTGGTCGCTGTGGGCGCCTTTGTCGGCGGCTTTGTCGCCACATTGCTGGTCTATAGATTGGCCACCTCTGGGATTGGTACATCTGTCACTACCATGCTCCTGGCCGGTATTGCCATCGCCGCTATTGCCGGCGCCCTAAACAGCCTGCTCACGTACTTCTCCGACAATGATATGCTGCGCCAGATCAGCCTCTGGCAGATGGGTAACCTCAGTGGTGCCAGCTGGACAAAGGTATCAATTATGGCCGCAGTGGCTCTGTTGCTGTTGTCCCTGTTTCCCAGAGACAGTCATGGGCTTAATGCCCTGTTGTTAGGTGAGTCAGAGGCGCGTCACTTAGGTGTCGATGTGCAGGCAGTCAAACGCCGGCTCATTCTTCTGACTGCGCTGGGGGTGGGGGTCTGTGTTGCCCTAGCCGGCCTGGTCGGTTTTGTCGGCCTGATTATTCCCCATATGGTTCGTCTGGCTATTGGCCCGGATCATCGCTGGCTGATTCCCGCCTCGGCGCTGGCCGGCGCCACCCTGCTGGTATTTGCCGACAGCCTGGCGCGGATTGTTGTGGTTCCCGCCGAACTGCCCACCGGCATCCTGACGGCACTGCTTGGTGCGCCCTTCTTTGTCGCCCTGCTATTACAGCAGCGCAAGCAGGTATAAGCTTATGACTATGCTGGCGGATAATATCTCACTCCACCTCTCGGGCTTTGATCTGCTGCGCAATGTCAGTATTGAGGTAGAGGCGGGAAAAGTGACTGCGATTGTCGGCCCCAACGGGGCGGGCAAATCCAGTTTGCTCAAGGTAATTACCGGAGAGATGCAGCCCACTAAGGGGTCTGTCTCGCTAAACCAGCGCCCCTTATCTCAGTGGAGCATGGAACAGAGAGCCCGGATGCTGGCAGTGCTTCCCCAGCATAGTCTGCTGAACTTTCCCTTTACTGCCAATGAAGTGGTGGGGCTTGGCCGAATCCCTCACCAGACCGGCAGTGTTAAGGATGCACAGATTGTTGCCGAGGCCCTTGAGTTGGTGGATGCCAGCTATCTGCAAAAACGTTTTTACACCCAGATGTCCGGTGGCGAAAAGCAGCGCGTACAGCTTGCTCGGGTTCTGGCGCAGATCTGGCAGCCCTGCGAGCTGGGCGAGCAGTTTCTGGTGCTGGATGAGCCGACCTCGGCCTTTGACCTGTCCCACCAAAAACTCACGTTGGATATTGTTCGCAATTTGGCAGACCGCGGCGTTGGTGTGGTGATGGTGATTCACGACCTCAACCTGGCTTCCCGCTGTGCCGATAACCTGGTGGTTTTTAATGGCGGTGTTATTGAAGCTATGGGCTCTCCGGAAGATGTTTTAACTGAACAACTAATCGATAAGGTATTTGGTGTTAAATCGATTATTGCCAGTCATCCAGCCACCAAAAGGCCTTTGGTCATTACCTGATGAAAATTTATCCTGCCCTTGTTATAGCCGTTTTATCGGCGCTCTCGCCCTCTCTATTCGCAGATAAAGCTAAACCGGAGTTGGTGGTGGTTGATGATAATGGTGCCGAAGTCCGCCTTGAGGGGCCGGCCAGGCGGATTATCAGCCTGGCGCCAAATATTACCGAGGTGCTCTTTCATGTAGGTGCCGGTGCCCAGATTGTGGGTGCCGATGAGTACAGTAACTATCCTCCAGCAGCCAAGGATATTCTGCGGGTCAATAATTATGCCGCCGCCAACTATGAATTAATTCTCTCCTTGAAACCGGACCTGGTGATTGCCTGGCAGTCCGGGAATGGTGACAAAATTATCAATCCGCTGCGCAAGTTGGGTATTCCGGTATTTGTGGTGGAGACTCGACAGATCGATCAGGTTCCCAATCTGTTCAGGCGGTTTGGCAAGCTCTCTGGGCACGATAAGATCGCTGAACAGCGGGCGCTGGAGTTTACCGAGCGACTTACAAAGATTCGCGATAGCAATATGAAAAAATTGCCGATCAGAACTTTTTATCAGATATGGGATGAACCGCTGATCACTTTAAATGGCAAGCATATGGTCAGCAGTGTGATTGAACTCTGCGGCGGGGTAAATATTTTTGCCGATGCGATCCCGCTGGTGCCCTATGTGAATATTGAGTCCATTGTTGCCGCAGACCCTCAGGTGATTATTGCCGGTGGCAGTCAGGAAGAGCAGCCGCGCTGGTTTAAAAGCTGGCAGAAGTGGGCCGGGATCTCGGCGGTGATTAAACGCCAGATCTACCTGATTCCCGCGGATTTAATGCAGCGCCATTCGGTGCGTATTCTCGATGGTGCTGAGATGATGTGCGGTTATCTCGACAGCGCTAGAGGTTAGTCTGTTCCGGCAGCAAAACTGTCTCTCCAAAAGTAAGCAGGCATAAAAAAGCCGCTGATAAAATCAGCGGCTTATAATGCCCCTCTGGTTCACCCCGCCAATACTCTTGGTGTAAACACCTGTAAAGTTCGGCGGTGGCGTTCGGGCTTTTTTGGTTTATCCCCTATATTTTTTTATTATTACAGGTCATACCCCCTCTCATCGTGTTCTGCGAGATCAAGACCTTTTGTTTCGTCTTCTTCGTTGATGCGTAATCCTAACATGCTATCAACCAGTTTCAACAAAATAAATGTCACTATTGCTGTATAGACGAATGTAGAGGCAATACCCACAATTTGAACTTGCAGCTGGCTAGCCATATTCATGCCTTCGTTGTAACCCTGGCCACTAAATACGCCAAGAGCGTCTGAAGCAAAGATGCCAGCAAAGAAAGTACCCAGAATACCGCCAACACCGTGAACCGGGAATACATCCAGGGAATCATCAATATGCCAGCGCTGCTTGATCGCCTGGGTGGCGTAGTAACAGATAACACCGGCGCTAAGACCGATAATCAGTGCGCCACCGGGGCCAACAAAGCCCGAGGCTGGAGTAATGGTGCCAAGACCAGCAACCATACCGGTCACAATACCCAGTACTGAAGGCTTACCGTGCTTAATCCATTCCATAGTCATCCACGCCAGTGAGCCAGCTGCGGCAGAAATATGGGTAACCAGCATTGCCATACCAGCATCGCCGTTGGCGGCCAGGGCAGAACCGGCGTTAAAGCCGAACCAGCCAACCCACAGCATACCGGCACCAGTAACAGTCATGGTCAGGTTGTGTGGAGGCATTGCCTGTTGGGGGAAGCCTTTGCGGTTACCCAGTACCAGTGCGGCAACCAGTGCAGCAACACCAGCAGTGATATGCACAACAGTACCACCGGCAAAATCAAGAAGACCCATCTCGGCCAACCAGCCGCCGCCCCATACCCAGTGGGTAATTGGTGCGTAGACAACCACTAACCACAGGCCACTGAACAGTAGCATGGCACTAAAGCGCATACGCTCTGCAAAGGCGCCGACAATCAGTGCTGGAGTAATAATCGCGAAAGTCATCTGGAACATGGCAAATACAGACTCAGGAATATCGCCAGACATAGAGCCTTCAAGAACATTGGCGAGGAATGCGTTGTCCAGTCCACCGACAAACCAGTTTGCCGCTCCGCCATCGCCAAAGGCCATGCTGTAACCCACTGCAAACCAGATAATTGATGCCAGGCAGGTAATTGAAAAACACTGCATCAGTACAGAGAGAACATTCTTTGAGCGAACCAGGCCAGCATAAAAAAGCGACAGCCCTGGAATGGTCATAAACAGAACCAGTGCGGTTGAGGTTAGAATCCACGCAGTGTTAGCGCCATTGAGATCATCGGCAAAAGCCATGGCCGGAATTGTGGCGAAAAGGACTGCAAGAGTCTTAACGGTGAGAGTTTTAAAGCGAGACAACATAAATTTCCCCTGTACGGGCACCAAAACGGTGCTTTTAGTTTTAGTTTTTACTTCAAATGCACTATCAATGTGCCTGAATCGGGTATTTTGAGGTTAAATTTCAAAATATGCCCAATATAAAGCAATTTTTATGCCATAAATCTTTATTGCGCACTAAAGTGATGCATGGGTGGCATTTTCAGGGCGGTCTATACTTTCAGGGTGGTGATTTAAAAACAGCTTTGGAGATAGAAATATGAACGGTAATGATGCAGCGGATCGCGAAGAATTGAAGTTGAGGCTCGAAGACTTGCATGCAGATCTTCAGAGTGCCTCAGAAATTACTACCAGTGAGAGAGAGGTTTTAAGCAATATGGTGGTGGGTGTTTTACGCCTCGACGACCAGAGGCCGTCGACAGAACACCATCTGCGTGAAATGCTTGAAGAGAAAAGCTCTGCCTATGAGGTGAAGTATCCCAAGCTGGCTTTTGCTATGCGCCAGGTGTTGGATATCCTGTCTCGTATGGGTATTTAGTAAACGGTTGGAAATTTAATTTGGCACTATTGCCAGGGTTAACTTGGAGATACAGGTTAATTTCCCCCGGTCATCCTCAAGGCGAATTTCCCACACCTGGGAGCGCCGGCCAAGGTGAACGGGCCTGGCTGTACCGGTTACCAGACCGGATGAAACCGGACGAAGGTGAGTGGCACTGACTTCCTGTCCCAGGCATTTGGCCTGGCTTATATCGATCACATGAGCCCCGCCAATACTGCCAAGGCTCTCTGCCAGTACAACATTGGCACCGCCGTGAACCACGCCGAAGGGCTGGAAGGTTCGCGCATCTGCGGGCATGGTGCCCTTAATAAAGTCATCGCCAACTTCGATAACCACAATACCTAGCTGCTCGCAGATAGTACCCGAGTTAATGCTGTTGTTGATAACATCTATATTCGGATGATGGTGCCAGATACTACTCATTTTAAATCCTTGCACATATTAAGCCTTTAAGCGCTTGTATTTAACGCGAGTTGGCTGTGAATCTGCTCCCTTGCGGCGAATAAAGTCTTCATGATATTCACTGTAGCCGCCTTCAAAGAACTGAATTTCGCTATCCCCCTCATAGGCGAGAATATGGGTGGCAATTCTATCCAGGAACCAGCGATCGTGAGAGATAACCATCACGCAGCCGGGGAAAGAAAGTACCGCCTCTTCGAGCGCGCGCAGGGTTTCAATATCCAGGTCATTTGAGGGTTCATCGAGCAGCAGGACATTGGCTCCCTGCTTTAGGGTATTGGCCAGGTGCAGGCGTCCGCGCTCACCACCGGATAAGTCACTGACGCGTTTCTGCTGGTCAGAGCCTTTAAAGTTAAAGCGTCCGGCATAGGCTCGGGATGAAACTTCATAGTTGCCGATTTTAAGCATATCGTGGCCACCGGAAATCGCTTCCCAGACATTGTGATTATCATTGAGTGTCTCGCGACCCTGTTCCACGTAGGCAACCTTGACAGTTTCGCCGAGAGTGACGGTACCGCTATCTGGTTGCTCGGTTCCGGCAATCATGCGGAAGAGTGTCGATTTACCCGCACCGTTACCACCGATAATACCAACCACTGCTCCCTTGGGGATCGATACCGAGAAGTTATCAATAAGAACCTGGTCACCAAAGCCTTTGGTGACATTATCGAGGACAATCACCTTGTCTCCCAGCCGTTCACCTGGTGCTATATAGATCTCATTGGTTTCGTTGCGGGTCTGGAATTCCTGGGAGTTCAATTCATCAAAGCGAGCCAGGCGAGCCTTGCTTTTTGCCTGACGGCCCTTGGCGTTTTGGCGAACCCATTCAAGTTCCTGCTTGAGGGCGCGCTGTCGCGAGGCCTCCTGTTTCTGTTCGGTTCTCAGGCGGCGCTCTTTCGCTTCGAGCCATGTGGAGTAGTTGCCCTCGTAGGGAATACCATGACCTCTATCCAGTTCGAGAATCCAGCCGGCGACATTGTCGAGGAAATAACGGTCGTGGGTTACAGCGACCACTGTGCCGGAGAATTCTTCAAGGAATTTTTCCAGCCAAAAAACTGACTCTGCATCCAGGTGGTTGGTTGGCTCATCGAGCAGCAACATATCCGGGCGGGATAACAGCAGCCGACAGAGAGCAACACGACGGCGCTCACCGCCAGAGAGTGAAGTTACATCTGCATCCCAGGGCGGCAGGCGCAGGGCATCTGCAGCAACATCCAGGGAGTGATCCAGGTTGTGGGCATCCCAGGCTTCGATAATTGCCTCCAGCTCACCTTGGCGCTTGGCCAGTGCATCGAAATCGGCATCTGGCTCTGCGTAATCGAGATATACCTGTTCCAGTCCCTTCAGGGCATCAACCGCTTCGCGAACACCATCTTCCACATTGCCGCGCACATCTTTATCGGGATCCAGTTGCGGTTCCTGAGGCAGATAGCCAACATTGAGGTCCGGCATAGGGCGCGCTTCACCCTGGATATCTTTATCCAGCCCGGCCATAATTTTTAGCAGTGTCGACTTGCCCGAACCGTTAAGGCCGAGAACGCCAATTTTTGCGCCGGGGAAAAAAGACAGTGAAATATCTTTGAGGATTTCGCGTTTTGGGGGAACAATTTTTCCCACCCGATTCATTGTGTATACGTATTGTGCCATGGTTGGAATTGTCGACTGTTTGCAGTTATTGGAGCTGCGCAGTGTAGCGGAATACCGCGCTTTAGAGAATTGCCATAAGACAAATAGATTTATTGGGCCGACCGGGAGAGAATCCAGCCACTTTTCAGTGGCCGGACAGAATTACATCGGATTAATACGCAGCCAGGGTTTCATCAGAAATCCAAGGGGACTGGTTGGCGCAATCGGCGCGGAGAGGGCAGACAGGCAGATACACTCACCATTTTGCGCGCCCATCGGCTGGTGAACATCCCCGGGCTGGCGCAGTATAAAGTCACCCTCTCGATAGACGGCATTCTCATCGGAAAAGCTGCCTTTTAAGACTACGGTGTACTCCAGCCCCTTGTGGTCATGTTTGGGGGTTTTACCACCAGCACAGATCTTGTGCAGGGCGACCTCAAAGTTATCCTGCCCGGTTTTAAAGCGCGCTACATCCACAGATGAAGAGAGTCTCTTCCAGTTTTTATTGATCAGTGAGGTGTCGAGCAACTTGTTGACACTAAATGGCAGGTCACCGTCGAAATTATTTTCTTCAGGCGCGGCGCACTCGCCACTGTCTATTTTTTCCATAACCCGAGCCAGGGCATCATCTGCCACTTCAACTGGTTCAGCCTGGCTCATAAGTTGCGAGCCGACCTGGTCGAGTCGCAATAGCTTTTCCCTGCAGCTGGAGCAGAAGTGCAGATGGGCGGAGACGCAGATTGAGGCTGCGGTATCCAGAGTGCCCGCTGAAAACTCAATCAGCATGCTTTCATCGGGGTGATGGTGAGTTGTATTAATCATTCTTGCGCCTCTTTGGAGACAATAAGTTGCATTTTCTGGAGTGCCAGACGCACTCGTGATTTAACGGTGCCCAGGGGCAGTCCAAGTTCAGCTGAGGCCTCTGCATGGGATTTACCTTCAAGGTACACCTTGCGTAATATTTGATCCTGCTCCTTGGGAAGCTGTGCCAGGGAATCCTGTACCCTGTCTTCACTGCGTTTCTGCTGGAGAAGCGAGACCGGCGTCTCATCATCCGGTTCATGCCAGAAGTCTTCATTTTCCAGTGGCAGGTGTTGAGTATTACTCTTGCGACGCAGCATATCGATTCGACAGTTACGCGCAACAGTGTAGATCCAGGTGGTCGCAGAAGCCTTCTCGGCGTTGTAACCAGAGGCTTTGTTCCAGACTTTGATCATCACCTCCTGAACCAGGTCATCACCCAATCCAGGGAACCAGCCCTCGTTGCGGCTGGCATGGGCGAAACCCTTGAGCAGGGGGCCAAAATGTTCAAAGAGCTCGGCAAAAGCTTTGCGGTCGCGGTTTTCACCCACAGAGATAAGCAGTTGGCTCCACTGGTCCGAGCGTTTTTCTGCATTGTTCAAAGTAGCCACGCGGTTTTCCGTTGGTCGATTTGGGCTTGTGTTACGTACTTTTGAACTAATCATAATCTACTGTACTGTCTTGGAATAGCATTTTTACGTCAGCCGGCTTTTTATGGATCATTAAAATATGCTCAGGTAATGGCAATCAAAATCGTCTAAACTGCGTACGACACAAAATCAGATAGTTATCCCCACAATATAGGTAATTCCCTTGAAAAAAATCGTTTTGCCGCTCGCCATTATCGCCGGTGCAATTGTGCTCTCCACGATCATGTTTATGCTCAAGCCAGCGCCTGAAAAACTGGAATCGCCAGAGCCCGCAATTGCTGTTAAAACTGTCGTGCTGGAGAAAACTGCGACCCAGCTTTACATTCAGTCCCAGGGATCAGTGCTGCCTCGAACTCGCACGGCGCTTATTTCAGAGGTTTCCGGCGCGGTGTTAGAAGTCTCCCCTCAGTTTGTTGTCGGCGGCGTTTTCAGGACGGGTGATATCTTGATGCAACTGGATCCCACGGATTACCAGGTGGCACTGCAGCGTGCGCAGGCCAGGCTTATCAGCATGAATGCTCAGTTGAGTTTTGAGCAGGCGCGTTCCGCCCAGGCCGAAAAAGAGTGGGCAATGACCGGCCGCCCAGCCTCAGAGGCCCCGCTGTTAGCACTGCGTAAGCCCTACCTGGCTGAAGCCCAGGCCAATGTCCTGCAAGCGGAAGCCGAGGTAAAGCAGGCACAGCAAAAACTCGATAAAACAACGATTCGTGCGCCCTATGCTGGCATGGTCTCTGAAAAGATGGCAGATATAGGCCAGTTTGCTGCGGCTGGTTCAAGGTTGGGTGAGATTTTTGCTATCGACTACGGTGAAGTCCGTCTGCCAATGACCAAAAGAGATCTGTCAAAACTGGATATCGCCGCTATGGCCGATGGTCAATCCAGGCCTGTAGTGACCCTAAGGGCCTCTGTGGGCGGTGCTGAAGTAGAGTGGAGTGCGCTGCTGGTGCGTTCCGAAGGTGTTGTGGACCAGCGCAACCGTGCCCAGTACCTGGTGGCCCAGGTGGACGATCCCTACAATATCCAACAGCGCAGTGAAAAACCGGCACTGCTGATGGGCACCTTTGTTCGCGCCTCAATCGCCGGTAAAAAGCTTGATAAAATATTTGCAGTCCCGCGCCACGCCCTTCTCGAGGGTGACAATATAGCGGCGGTGGATGCTGACAGCAGGTTGCGCCTGAAAAAGGTCGAAAAGACCTTTGGCGATGACCAGTTTTACTATATCAGCAACGGTCTTGAAGAGGGCGTTGAGATTATTGTCAGCGCGGTGGGAGTTGCTATTGATGGTATGCGCGTCAAGCCAGTAGGTAATCAATAATGCAGAGCAAGGGACTTATCAGCTGGTTTACCAGAAATCCTGTGGCCGCGAACCTCGCCATGTTGCTGATTATTGCCGCCGGCCTAATTTCGGCAATGGGTATCAGCAAGGAGATGTTCCCGCGTTCGGATATTGATCGCATACAGATCAATGTTCCCTACCCCGGTGCAGCACCAGTGGAGGTTGAAAAAGGGGTTATTCTGCCTATTGAAGCTGCGCTCAAAGGACTTAAAGGCATCAAGAAAATTAATGCTACCGCCAGCCGCGACTATGCCAGTCTCAGTCTAGAGATAGAAGCCAATGAAGATATCAATGAAGTTATGGCCCAGGTCGAGAATCGCATCGACAGCATTGTTAACTTCCCCCAGGACCTGGAAAAACCCAATGTCAGCCGAGCCGAAAACTTTGGTTGGGTAATCAATGTCAATGTCTCTGGCGCTATGAATGAGCGTATTAGAAAAGAGCTCGGCCAGGAGATTCGCGACGAGCTGCTGGATCTGCCCGACATTAAGAGGGCAATCCTCTGGGGAACGGATGACTATGAAATTGCCATTGAGGTAAAGGAAGATCGGCTGCGGGAGTTGGACCTGACCCTGGCAGAGGTTGCACAGGTACTGAGACAGTCTTCCATCGACCTGCCGGCGGGGATGATCAGGGCTGAAAATGGCAATGTGCTGGTGCGAACCCAGGGCAAGGCGTACCGGGGTGAGGATTTTGCCAGCCTCGTATTGCGCAGCCATCCCGATGGAACCCAGTTGCTGGTATCGGACATTGCCGACGTTAAAGATGGCTTCGCTGAGACCAATGCCACGGTACGTTTTGATGGGGCAAAGTCTATCTCTGTAGGGGTATTTTCCCTCAAGGATCAAGACTTAATTAGTCTCAGTGATTCTGTGAAACAGTATGTTGAGGAGAAGCGAAGCGAACTGCCGGATGGACTAAAAATCAACTACGTTTTTGATGGCTCCTATAACCTGCGCGGAAGGCTCGATATGATGCTTTCCAATCTGGCAATGGGCTCGGTACTGGTGGCTATTGTGCTCGGTCTTTTCCTCAATCTGCAGGTTGCCCGATGGGTGATGGTGGGTATTCCGGTCAGTTTCCTGGGCGCCATCTGGCTGATGCCGATAAATCCCTACCCGGTCACTGTCAATGTCCTTAGCCTGTTCGCCTTTATTATGGTGCTGGGTATTGTGGTCGATGATGCCATTATTATTGGTGAGAGTATTTTTAGTGAAGCCAAGGGGGAAGCTAAAAAAGCCGAGGAAAAAGCCAAACAGCTAAATGGCGGTGAAACCCCCGAGGACTTTTCCTATGTGGCATCAGTCGATACAGTGGTTGTCGGTGCCAAGAGAGTGGCCACCCCATCGACCATTGGCGTACTGACAACCATGGCCGCCTTTCTGCCAATCCTGTTTATTGGTGGCAATGTCGCTGGATTCCTGGAAGCGATTTCGGTGGTGGTGATTCTCTGCCTGACCTTCTCCCTGATTGAGTCGAAATTGATCTTGCCAGCGCACCTGGTAGGCCTGCGCTTTACCAAACCCAAGCCGTCAAAATGGGATTTTATCAAGCGCTGGCAAAAGACTATCGACCAGTATATGACGCAATTTGTTAAGCAAAAGTACCAGCCGTTCCTGGCCAGGTGTATGCAACATCGCTACGTTACTCTGTCATCGTTTATCGCTGTTTTGATAGTAGCCAGTGCGGCACTGGGCAGTGGTATTGCCCGCTTTGAATTTTTCCCCGATGTTCCCGGGGATAATATTCGAGCCAACATAATTATGCAGGACGGTGTCTCCAGTGAGAGCCTAGTGGAGGCGTTGAAAAAAGTTGAGGCCGCCGCCTACAAGGTGGATAGTGATTATCGAAAAGCTAATCCCGAGACCAAGGGGCTGGTTGAGCATGTTCTCTACTATTCTGAATCTGATGTGCAGGGCAATTTTATTATCTCCCTGGTTCACGCCGAGGAGAGAGAACTCAGTTCCGTCGAGTTTGAAAAAAGGTGGCGCAAAGAAGTGGGCAACCTGCCCAATGTGCGCAAGCAGAATTACTATGCCACTACCAATACCGGTGGCGGAGCAAAGATCAATCTCTCCCTGTACGGTGAGGATCCCGATCAACTAAGCCTGGCCGGGGCGGCATTGCAGGAAAAGCTTGGCGAGTATAACGGTGTCTTTGATATCTACAATTCCCAGGGTATAGGTGCCCAGGAGATACTGATCAGCCTGAAACCCTATGCCAGCCAGCTGGGTATCAAGCTGGGGGATGTGGCGCGCCAGGTGCGCCAGGCATTCTATGGCGAAGAGGTGCAGAGACTTCAGCGGGGAGCAGATACCCTGAAGGTAATGGTGCGCTATCCCCTTGAGGACCGGCGCTCAATTGCCACCCTGGAGGAGATGTATATCCGCACCGCTAACGGCCAAGCTGTAGCCATAGGTGAAGTGGCAGATATTCGTCTCGGCCTGGGCCTGACCAGCATTAAACGTACAGACCGCAAACGTACCATTACCATCACTGCGGATGTGGATGCGGCAAAGATCCAGAGCGGCACAGTAATATCGGATATTACAGGTAACTATATTCCCCAGCTGCTCAAGCAATACCCTGGAGTGGGCTTTGGCCTGGGCGGAGCCAGTGAGGAGCAGTCTGAACTGATCAGCCGTATGTTTGTGGGATTGATTGCAGCGCTGTTTTTAATCTACGGCCTGCTGGCGATTCCCCTGCGTTCCTATGTCCAGCCGCTGGTGATTATGTCGGTTATCCCCTTTGGCTTTATCGGTGCCGTGGTCGGGCATATCGTCTTTGATATGACCATGAGTATGTTGTCGGTATTTGGCCTGATTGCACTGGCCGGGGTAGTGGTCAATGACAGTTTGATTCTGGTGGAATTTGCCAACCGCGCCCGCCTCAATGAAAAGTCCGACGAGGATGCACTGATGGTGGCTGGTGCGCGACGCTTTAGGGCAATCTTTTTAACCACCACCACAACCTTTGTTGGACTGCTGCCGATGCTTTTTGAAACCAGTATGCAGGCCCAATTTGTTATTCCAATGGCGCTATCCCTGAGTTTTGGTATTGTCTCTGCTACCGCAATTACCCTGATTCTGGTTCCCTGTCTCTATCTGGTGGTTCACGATGTAAGGGAGTTTAAAGAGTCGGTTGTGGCATCCAGTAAGGCCGCCAGCAAAACTAAGAGCGCAGCGGGTTAAACAGCCCAGCGAGTTAAACAGAACTTGGGTGGGGTTTTGATCCTGCAGGGAGTCTTACTAAATATCTGCAGCGAAGACCAGCTCTTCCGTCACCCAATAAAAAGCTATCGAAAAGGACATTCAAATAATGAATCAATACGAAACGATTGAGGGCTCAACAGTGAGCATTGCCAAACTTTATACTCAGCACCTCGCAGAGAAGTTTTCCAGATTCCAGAACATTCTTAACGAGACCGGCTTTGATGAAATTCTGATTGGCTCTGGCGAGAGTAAGATGCTGTTTTCGGATGATAGAGCCTATCCGTTCATAGCCAATCCTTACTTTAGGGAGTGGGTGCCGCTGGGCAAGCGTGCAGGCTGCTATTTGCAAATTATTGCCGGTGCCAGCAAGCCGAAATTATTTCTGCTCAATGTAGAAGATATCTGGCATACCGCACCCGAAAGTCTGCCGGCAGGTTTTGAGCAAGGGCTTGAGGTTATTGAATACGCCTCTATTAAAGAATTAAAAGACCGGCTTGGCAAGCGCGAGGGTGGCACTGCCTTTATCAATGAAACCAATGAGCTGGAACTGGCGGCAGAGTGCTGGAACCCAAGGCAGGTTACCGACCAGATTGATTTCCAACGTCGCGGCAAAACATCTTACGAACAGGAATGTGTGCGTGAAGCTAATCGGCAGGCCGTACCGGCTCATCGCGCAGCCTATCAGGCATTTATGGCCGGGGCATCGGAGCTGGAAATAGCGGCAGCTTATCTGGCTGCCTGCAACCAGAGTGAAAATGAAATGCCTTACAGCATTATTGCCGGCGTCAATGAGCATGCGGCGGTATTGCATCACTATAATTTATTTAAGCAGCCCCAGACTCCGCGAAGCTTCCTGATTGATGCCGGGGTTGCCTTCAATGGTTATGCTTCGGATATTACTCGCACTTATGCCTTTGATCAGGGCAGCGATTTTGCCGAGATGATTTCGGCCATGGACGGGATTCAGCTTGAGTTGGTTGCAGCCGGCGGCTTGGGCAAATGCCCGGTTGAGTTAAATGTTTTATCGCAGCTGAAAGTGGCTGAGGTACTGCGCCAGTTTGATGTGTTAAAAGTATCGGCTGAAGAAGCCTTTGATGCCAATATTACAGCAGCATTCTATCCCCATGG
>JBMYPM010000007.1:0-14013 GCA_049600275.1 Porticoccaceae bacterium
ACTTTGAAGGTGTCGACCAGCTGGCCCAGCTGGTTGAGGATATTAAAAGCAATCCCGACTCCAGGCGCCTTATCGTCTCTGCGTGGAATCCCAAGGATATCCCGGTTATGGTTAAATCCGGACTGCCGCCATGCCACAGCCTATTCCAGTTCTATGTCACCGAGGGCCGCCTGTCCTGCCAGCTCTACCAGCGCAGTGCCGATGTATTCCTGGGCGTGCCATTTAACATTGCCTCTTACGCCATACTGACCCTGATGATTGCCCAGGTGACCGGCCTGGAACCGGGCGACTTTGTCCATACCTTTGGCGATGCCCACTTATATAGTAACCATATGGACCAGGTTGAAGAGCAGCTCTCGCGAACCACCTTCCCGCTGCCGACCCTGAAGATAAACCCTGAGGTCGATAACCTATTTGATTTTGTCTACGAGGATTTTGAACTGCTCGACTACCAGTCCCATGGTCCTATTTCTGCGCCGGTGGCTGTCTAATGAAAATATCTTTAATTGTCGCAGTGAGCCGCAATGGCGTGATTGGAATTGATAACCAGCTGCCCTGGCATCTGCCTGAAGACCTTAAATATTTTAAATCTGTGACCATGGGCAAGCCGATCATTATGGGCCGCAAGACCTTTGACTCGATTGGCCGTCCTCTGCCCGGGCGCACTAATATAGTTATCACCAGGGATAGCAGCTGGCAGGCGGAGGGCGTTGAAGTGGCCCAGACTCTGCCGCAGGCTATGACTCTCGGGCAATTGGCCTGTGCCCAGGCAGATGTTGATGAAGCGATGGTTATTGGTGGCGAGCAGATTTACCGAATGACCTTGCCAGCGGCGGATCGCCTCTACCTGACCGAGGTGCAGGCCGAGGTGGAAGGCGATGCCTTTTTCCCGGAGTTCGCTGCCAGTGACTGGCAGCAGGTCAGTGAGCAGTTGCCAGAGGTTACAGATACCCACCCCTACCGATTTGTTGTTCTGGAAAGGGTAAAAAAATAGTTGTTACATTAGGTAACAAAAGCCATAGTTCAATTTGTCATCTATTACTTATTTAGGCTGTCAAATTGATTCTTGTACAACAGACTGTTACAAAGGTGGCCGAAAATAATTTGTCAGGATTTGGAGGGGTGCTTTAGTTCCAACTCTGACATCGAAAGATCATCAATCCGATAGACCCAAGTTGAGGGAACTATGAAAAACCAACCACTAAAGGCACTGGCATTAATTGCCGTTCTTGCTGGTGGCACAACTGCTTTTGCAGTTCAGGCCGCAGAAGTAAGTGATGTGCTAAAAGCCGGCGCCAGTAAAGTTCAGGCGGCAAAATCTGCACAGGAAAATGTCGACGGTATCGCCGATAAGACCGATGGCCTGCTGCAAGAATTCAAACAGGTAAACAAGCAGATCGAAAGTCTGCGTGTCTACAACTCACAGCTTGAGCGTCAAATTGAAAGCCAGAAGCAAATGATGGCTGAGCTGGAAGAGTCAATTGAGAATGCCACTATCATTGAGCGAGGCATCTCACCGCTTATGGAAAATATGCTCAAGGGACTTAAAGAGTTTATTGCCCTGGATGTTCCTTTCAAGAAAGAACAGCGTCAGGAGGCGATCGAAGTTCTGTTCGATAACCTCGACAGCGCCAAGTTCTCTGCGGCAGAAAAATTCCGCCAGATCCTGGAAGTCTACGATATTGAATCTGAGTACAGCCTGTCTCTGGAAACCTATCGCGACCTGGTAGATATCAACAGCGATGGTTCTGAAGTTGAAGTGGACATGCTGCGTATTGGCCGTGTTGCACTGATGTACCAGACAAAAGATAAGTCACAGACCGGTGCCTGGAACAAAGCGACCAATTCTTGGGAAACGCTGGGTTCTGATTACCGTCGCCCTGTCGACCACGGCATCCGCATCGCTAAGAAATTAGCGCCGCAGGATGTTCTGGAAATGCCAATTACTGCCCCGGAGACAGCACAATGATCATGAAATTCGTTAAAGTTTGTGCCGCTTTCATCGCTGCTGCTTCTATTAGCATGCCAGCCCTGGCACAGGATGCAAAAACCCTTGATGAGCTGCTGTTGATGATTCAGACATCAAAGATTTCTGAATCTGCAGAATACCGTCAGCGCGAAGCTGATTTTAAACGCGACCAGCGCAAGCAGGCCGCACAGCTCGCTCAGGCAAAGAAAACCAAAACTGCCGAAGAGCGTCGTTCCGATCGCCTAGAGCAGAATATCCGCGACAACGACCTGAAACTTGCCGCACTGCGCGAGCAGCGTGATAAGCGTCTCGGTTCACTTAAAGAGCTGTTTGGTCACCTGACTGGTGCCGCCGGTGATATCCGCGCCAACCTGACTCAGTCAGTTGTCAGTGCCCAGATCCCTGGCCGTACCGAGTTCCTCGACGAGCTGATTGACAAGATGAGCAGCGACACCCGCCTGCCTTCAATCCTCGATATCGAAAAGCTCTGGTACGAGCAGCAGCGTGAAATGGTTGAAAGTGGTCGAGTGGTTAAATTCAACCGCACTGTTTTGCGAGCTGATGGTTCACAGGAAGAAATGGAAGTTGTCCGTGTTGGTACTTACAACCTGATGGCCGATGGCATGTACCTCGAGTACAGCCCGGAAAATGGCCTGGTATCTGAGCTGGCTCGCCAGCCATCCGGACACCAGGGCAGTGCTGCCGATCTTCAGGAAGCGACTGAAGGCTTCACCAAAGTTGGCCTCGATCCTACGGGTCCTCTGGGTGGTGGTCTGTTACGTGCACTTATCAATACACCAACACTGGTTGAACGCTGGCACTTCGGTGGCATCGTTGGTTATGTAATCACCACGGTATTTATTATTGCTATCCTTCTGGCCGTATGGCGCTTTATCTTCCTGCAGGGTGTTTCCGCGAAAGTATCATCGCAGCTGAAAGACTCAGGCACAGCTAATATAGATAACCCGCTGGGTCGTGTACTGGCAGTTGCCCAGGCCAACCCGGGCCTTGATGCAGAATCCCTGGAGCTCAAGCTTCACGAGGCCGTGCTTAAAGAGCGCCCCTCAATTGAGTCCGGTTTAAGCCTGCTTAAGATTATTGCCATGGTTGCCCCGCTGTTGGGTCTGCTGGGTACGGTAACCGGTATGATTATTACCTTCCAGATGATCACATTGTTTGGTGCTGGCGATCCCAAGGCGATGGCTGGTGGTATTTCTCAGGCACTGATTACAACTGTACTGGGTCTGGTAGTAGCTATCCCAACGGTACTGATGCACACATTGGTCAACGGAAAAGCACAGCGTATCCTCCATATTCTGGAAGAGCAGAGTGCTGGCATTGTGGCTGGTTCAGTAGAGGGCCGTTAAGATGTTTTTTGTTGATACTCTGGCAGAAGTCGGAAAGTTTATGGATTCAGGCGGGATGGTCCTCTGGGCCATCGTCGTCCTGCTGTTCGTAATGTGGACTCTCCTCTTCGAGCGCATGTGGTATCTCAAAACCGACGTTATCCAGGATGTACAGGGTGCTATAGATCACTGGGAAGCGCGCTCCGAGCGCAAATCCAAACGCGCGCATCAAATCAGGGAGCAGTTGATCTCTGAAGTAAGCGTAAAGATCGATCAAAACCTTATGATGATTAAAACGCTGGTTGCACTGGCCCCGCTGTTTGGCCTGCTGGGTACGGTAACCGGAATGATCGTGGTATTTGACGTTATGGCATTTACTGGTGGCGGCGACGCCAAGGCGATGGCTGGCGGTGTTTCCCAGGCAACTGTACCGACAATGTCGGGAATGGTTGCCGCTCTGTCTGGTGTGTTTGGCATGACCTATGTCGAGCGCTCCACAGAGCGAGAGAAGCAGTTGCTGGAAGATCACCTGACCATGGATCACTAACTGGAGCCCGTCAGAGACAAGGTTTCTGTGAGAGAAAACTATGCGTAATAGAACAAGTGGATCACAACCTCAGGGTGAAGCAATTGACTTGACCCCTATGCTGGACGTGGTTTTTATCATGCTGATCTTTTTTATTGTGACAGCATCTTTTATCAAGCTGCCCGGTGTCGAGGTGACTAAAGTCGACGCCGATACGGCAGACTCCTACAAGAAGGTGGGAATCTTGGTAGCGATTAGCGACAACAATGAAATCTGGATTGATAAAAAGCGTGTTGAAACTACCGCCTTAAAAATTAATCTAAGCAGGTTGTACAACGAAAATCCAAAGGGCGGCATGGTTATCCAGGCCGACAATGAATCGAATATTGAAGTAGTTGCCAAGGTCGCCGATGTCGCATCAGATATCGGTATCCGTCCGGTGGCCATTTCGGTAGAAAAAGACTGAGTTAAAAAGTATGGCTGTTATCAGAGTTGGTATTTCTGCTGCACTTGGAGTTCTGGTCACCTTTGCATTGATTATCTTAATGTATAAGTTGATTGACTCGGGCAACAAGGATATTGATGAAAAGGAAACGATCAAGATCGCTGACTTTCTTCATGTCGATAGACAGGTTTCCGAGAATGCAAAACAGACGGAAGTTGAAAAGCCCGAAGATCCGGAAACACCTCCACCGGAAATTCCCGAAGACAATATAGAGTTTGAAGTTCCTGACAATGCGATCAGCATGGCGGCACCAGCGGCCAATGCCAATCTTAAGATTGGTGGTGCTGGCGGCTTTGCCCGGGATTCCGACTATATTCCTGTGTATGTTCCCCAGCCGCAGTATCCGCGCCGGGCACAGACGCGAGGCAAAGAGGGTTATGCGGTTATCGAAGTGATTATTACAACCACTGGTGGTACCCGTGATCCGATATTGATCGAAGAATTCCCAGAGGGTTGGGGCTTTGGTCGTGCGGCGCTTAGAGCTGCATCCAAGCTTAAGTACAACCCGCGAGTTGTCGATGGCGTAGGCCAGGAAGTTCCAGGCGTGTTGTATAAATTTACTTTCCAGATGGCAAAATAAGGAGTAACTGATGTCTAGAAGCACAAAGATTCTAGCCGTATTCGGCGCTGCTTTTGTTTTGCCGCTGATGATCGCCGTGGTTGAGCCACAGTCGTCATTAGGTACTTCGGTATTTGCAGAAGAAGAGAAGAAAGAACCTAAATACAAAGATGTAAAAACCCGCAAGCGCCAGTCTGTAGGTGCTCGATGCGCAAAAGCGTTGGAAAAAGTGCAGCCTAAACTCGAAGAAGAGGAATGGGCTGTTGCACTCGAAATGCTCAACGATATTGAGGCCAATGCGAAAACCTGTAAGACCGACTATGAGCAGACGCAGGTATGGAAGTTCGCCGCCTATGTTTATTACTCGCTCGAGGATTACGATGGCGCAATCCGTTCCTACAAGCGTGTTGTCGATGGTGTGGGAACGCCGCCAGAATTAAAGCTTGATACCCGCTACACATTGGCGCAGCTCTACACAGTTCAGGAAGATTACCGCAATGCGGCCCTGCAGCTTGAAGCCTGGATGAGCGAGTCGGCGATTATTGGTGCCGATGCGAGAATGCTGCTGGCGCAAATCTACTACCAATTGGAGCGCAAGGCAGAGTCATTACAAATGGTTAATGCGGCTATTGCCGATGTGGAATCCAAAGGTATCCTGCCCAAAGAGGGTTGGTGGGGATTGCAGCGCGTTCTCTACTATGAAAAGAATGACTACCCGAGAGTAACCACGATCCTTGAGAAACTGGTTAAGCACTATCCCAAGTGGACCTACTGGCGCCAGCTTGGCGGTATGTACGGCCAGAGCGAGCGCGAGATGGATCGCCTGGTTGCCACCGAAGTTGTCTACCTGAATGGTGAGCTGACTAAAGAGACCCAGGTTATGAGCATGGCTTATATGTACCTGGGTGCTGAAGTTCCCTATCGTGCCGCGACTATTATTGAGAAGGGTATGATTGACGGTATTATTGACAGCTCTGCGAAGAACCTCGAAGTACTGGGTACCGCCTGGTACCAGTCAAAAGACCTTAACAATGCAGTAAAAGCGTTGGAGAGTGCCTCGAAGAAATCCGATACGGGTAATCTTCAGGCGCGCCTTGCCGGTATCTACCTGGATCTTGGCCGTGACTCTGAAGCCTATCGTGCAGCCAGGCGAGCGGCTAAAAAGGGCGGTGTAAAACGTCCAGAAGCCAACTACCTGGTGATGGGTAATGCTCTTATTAATCTGCATTGCTACAAGGATGCAATTGGCGCCTTTAAGAAGTCTCTTAAAGTGGCCAAGACGGAAAAGAGTAAGCGCTACCCAAGGCAGTGGATTCGTTACGCCGATGTAGAAGGCGACCGACTACAGAAACTTCGCAATGTAGGTGCAACGGTTCCAAGCTGCAGCAAATAGAAAGCCCTGGCAAGAGAGAGCTTTTTAAGAGAGATAAAAAAGCCCGGTGCTCTAATGAGTCCCGGGCTTTTCTTTAACTGGTATAAAGCCAGCTGCTACAGCTGGGAGAGATCTCGCACCGCACCCTTATCGGCACTGGTTGCCAGTTTGGCATAGGCCTTGAGTGAGGCTGAAACCTTGCGCGGTCGATCCTCCACCGGCTTCCAGCCTGCCTTATCCTGCGCCTCACGACGGCTGGCGAGCTCTTCATCAGAAACCAATACGTCAATGCTGCGATTGGGAATATCAATGCGTACAGTATCACCCTGCTTGACCAGACCAATATTGCCGCCGCCAGCAGCCTCAGGTGAGACATGGCCAATTGACAGGCCAGAGGTGCCACCAGAAAAGCGACCGTCGGTAATCAGCGCACAGGCCTTACCGAGGTTCTTCGATTTAATATAGCTGGTCGGGTAGAGCATCTCCTGCATACCGGGACCACCGCGCGGCCCTTCATAGCGAACAATAACCACATCACCAGCTTTTACTTCATCGTTTAGAATGCAGGCAACTGCCTCATCCTGGCTTTCGGTAATAAAGGCCGGGCCTTCAAAAACATGGATAGACTCATCGACACCAGAGGTTTTAACCACACAGCCATCCGGGGCAAGGTTGCCGGTGAGTACCGCCAGGCCACCCTCCAGACTAAAGGCATTTTCCAGGTTGCGAATACAGCCATTGGCACGATCGGCATCCAGGGATGGCCATCTGGTGCTCTGGCTAAAGGCGGTCTGGGTAGGAATACCTGCAGGGCCGGCTTTATAAAAAGTCTTTACCTCTTCACTGGCCTGGCCACTGACAATATCCCATTTATCCAGGGCATCCTTTAGGCTGGCGGAGTGCACAGTCGGAATATCGTTGTGAATCAGCCCGGCGCGATTGAGCTCGGCGAGAATACCCATAATGCCCCCGGCACGGTGGACATCTTCAATATGGTACTCCGGCGTATTTGGCGCCACCTTGCAAAGCTGGGGCACAACCCGTGACAGGCGATCGATATCCGCCATATCAAATTCAATACCGGCTTCCTGAACAGCAGCCAATAGATGCAGGATAGTATTGGTAGAACCACCCATACAGATATCCAGGGTCATGGCATTTTCAAAGGCCTTAAAATTGGCGATTGAGCGTGGCAGTACCGAGTAATCATCTTCATCGTAATGCTGGCGTGCCAGCTTAACGATAGTGCGACCAGCTTCCTGGAACAGTTCCCGGCGATCAGAGTGAGTCGCCAGTACCGTGCCATTGCCGGGCAGGGATAGACCCAGGGCCTCGGTCAGGCAGTTCATCGAATTAGCGGTAAACATACCAGAGCAGGAACCACAGGTTGGGCAGGCAGAGCGTTCATACTCGGCAACTTTCTCATCGCTGGCAGTCTCATCCACGGCAATAACCATGGCATCCACCAGGTCGAGGTTGTGATCGGCAAGCTTGGTTTTACCGGCTTCCATAGGGCCGCCAGAGACAAAAATAACCGGTATATTAAGGCGCATAGCGGCCATCAACATCCCCGGGGTAATCTTGTCGCAGTTGGAAATACACACCAGCGCGTCAGCACAGTGAGCATTGACCATATACTCTACTGAGTCGGCAATAACATCCCTTGAGGGCAGCGAGTAGAGCATACCGTCGTGACCCATGGCGATTCCATCATCCACAGCAATAGTGTGAAACTCACGGGCAATACCCCCGGCTTTGGCAATCTCTGCCGCCACCAGGTCACCCATGTCTTTTAGATGAACATGACCGGGAACAAATTGCGTATAGGAGTTGGCGATGGCGATCATTGGCTTGTTAAAGTCGTCATCTTTCATGCCTGTGGCGCGCCAAAGGGCTCTGGCTCCAGCCATATTGCGACCCTGGGTCGTGGTGTGGGATCGGTACTTGGGCATGTTATCTCTCAGTAGGTGCTAGTTTATAAAGGTGGTAAGGATAGCAGAAAGCAGTGTGGAGAAGAATCTGCGCTACAGGTTTTTGCTAAAGATTCTTGACTGGCGCTGGTAGTTGTAGAGCGACTGTTTCTCGGCGGGCAGATCACTGAGCGCCGCCTCTGAAAAACCCTGTTCCCTAAACCAGTGTGCAGTTTGGGTGGTCAGCACAAAGAGTTTTTTCAGGCCGCTGTCAGTGGCATTTTTTTCCAGGCAGTTGAGCAGTCGCGAAGCGATGCCCTGATTGTGAAATTCTGGATGGGTTGCCACACAGGCAAGTTCACCGGCATCACTGTTGCCAATTGGGTAGAGTGCCGCACAGCCGAGCAGCGTCCCCTCGGGGTGCACAACCACCATAAATTGTGAGATCTCAGTCTCCAGTAATTCGCGGGAGCGCTTAACAAGGATACCCTGCTGTTCAAGTGGTGAAATCAGGTCGAGAATGCCGCCGACATCATCAATGCTGGCCGGCCTGATCACCTCTGAGTGATCTTTCATAATCAGCGTGCCACAGCCCTCGCGAGTAAATAACTCACGCAGCAGCGTGCCATCCTCGTCACAGCCTACCAGATGCACACGATCGACACCATTGCGGCAGGCTTGATAGGCAGAGGCCATCAGCCAGAAGGCCGAGGATTCATCGCCGTCGGCTTTTTTAAGGCTTGCCTTGAGATCAGCTACCTCGGGCAGGGATAAATTGCGTAGCAAATTATTCTCTGCATCGAGAATACCCGATGCGGCCGTAACCAGAACCAGCTTTTCAGCATTGAGGGCAATGGCCGCCTGGGTCGCGACATCCTGATAGGCCAGGTTAAAGGCCTCACCGGTCGGTGAATAACCAATTGACGACATCAGTACCAGAGCGCCGGCGCCGAGTTGGTCTTGAATCGCACCAGTGTCAATGCGACGAATCTCCCCAGTGCGCTGAAAATCTACCCCGTCACGAACGCCGACGGGTTTAGCGGTAATAAAGTTGCCGCCAATCACGCGCACCCGCGCACCGTGCATCGGCGAGTTCGGCAAACCCATAGAGAGTGCCGACTCAATTTGAAATCTTGTCCAGCCAACCGCCTCTTTAACGCAGTTTATGGCAGCAGCATCGGTAACCCGCACCTGTTGGCAGAAAGTCGACTGCAGACCTGCCGCCTCAATGCGCTGATCAATCTGTGGTCGGGCGCCATGAACCAGCACAATATGGGCACCGAGACTTTGCATCAGTGCAATATCATGAATAATGCTATGGAAATTTTCGTGGGATACGGCATCGCCGCTCAGTGCGATAACAAAGGTTTTACCCCTGTGCGCATGAATATATGGCGAGGTTTCACGAAAAAACTGTACGTAGTTGTTTGTATTCATGGCGCGATTATAAGCAAGAGTGGCCAATAAGTTGAGATAAAAAATTAATCGTTGGCTGAACCCGATCCAGGGGCAGGAATTCATTCGGCTGATGAGCCACATCTATATCCCCGGGGCCCAGCACCACAACATCCATTCCCAGCTCTTGCAGATAGGGTGCCTCGGTGGCAAAAGCGACAGATTCACCGCGGTGACCGGTAAGCTTTTCACAGAGTGCAACAATCTCAGAATGCTCATCGCCGCAGAAAGGCGGAACCACCAGCTTCTCAAGTTTCCAATCCATCTTGTCCGCTTCAGCAGTTTTGGAAATCTCTCGTTCTATATCTTTTTGCAGCTGCTGCAAATCCATACCCGGCAGGGGGCGAATCTCAAAAGCCAGGAAGCAGTGTCCGCAGATTCGGTTGGCATTATCGCCGCCCGATATGCAGCCCAGATTAAGTGTCGGGTGATCGATTAAAAACCCCGGATGCTTGTGCTGTTTCATACGATCACGCATGGTCATCAACTGGCCGAGAATACGCTGCATGGACTCCATGGCATTGTTGCCCAGCGCCGGATTGCTGGAGTGACCTGACTTGCCGGTAATAGTCAGCTTCTCAATCATAATCCCCTTGTGCATTTTCACCGGGCGATTATTGGTCGGTTCACCAATTAATGCACTGCGCGCAATCGGCTTGCCGGCACTGACCAGAGCCTTGGCGCCGGACATCGAGGACTCCTCATCGGCGGTGGCAAGAATAATCAGCGGCTGTTTTAGGTTCTTGTCAGGTAGAGATTTAAACGCCTCAATAGCCAGCGGGAAAAAGCCCTTCATATCGCAGCTGCCAAGCCCGTACCAACGGTTATCGCGCTCGGTTAGCTCAAAGGGATTACTCTGCCACAGAGCCTCATCACAGGGAACTGTATCTGTATGGCCAGCCAGCACAAGTCCACCGGGGCCACTGCCATAGGTGGCGATAAGATTGGCTTTGTTATTGCCGAGATCCATAATTTCTATAGCGAAACCAAGATCGCTCAATGTAGTCGCCAACAGATCGATCACCTCGCGATTACCCTGGTCTATAGAGGGATTAATACTGCTGATCGAATTGCAGTGGATAATGCGGCCCAGTAAGTCGGTAAGTTCCATGAGTTACTCAATAGTAAGCGTTCGTTAAAGAGGTTATACGCAACGAGTGTAGCGTATAGAGTAATTTCCGCTACCTACAGTGACAATTCAGGCTAGACTCAAATGACAATGTGGACGAAATAACAACAGGAGTTGAGCATGAATGAGGCGCTGGCAAAGGGACGCTGCATGGATCTGGGAGGCGTTTTAAAGGATCTGGTCAGCGATGGGATACTCAGCAGGGCAGACGCCGCAGATATAGCTGGTGCCCGCCGCAGTCGTGACGAAGCACTGTTGCACCCCCTCGAAATTATTGTCGCCAAACAGCTTCTCCACGCCAGAGATGGCAAGCTGTTGACCCTTGGGCTGCTGAGCCAGTGGTTGGCGGATAAAGCGGCACTGCGGCTGGCGTATATCGACCCGCTAAAAATCAATGTGCCAGCGGTTACTGCGGTGATGTCTTTTGCCTATGCCAAGCGCTACGGCATTCTGTGTATTGAAGTCAGCCCTGAAGAGCTGGTTGTCGCCACCATGGAGCCCTTTGACAACAGCTGGATTGAGAGCCTTGAACAGACCTCAAGGCGCGCTATTCGACGGGTGGTTGCCAGTCCCGCCGATATTAAAAAATACAGCCTTGAGTTCTATTCCCTGGCCAACTCGGTGTTTGGTGCCGGTTCCTCCACCGCAACCAGTGCTGGAATTTCAAACTTTGAACAGTTGCTGGAAGTGGGTAAGCTGAAGGATGCCGATGCCCAGGATCAGCATATAGTCAATATTGTCGACTGGCTGCTGCAGTACGCCTTTGAACAGCGCGCCAGCGATATCCACCTGGAGCCGCGCCGCGGCAAGGGCAAAGTGCGCTTTAGAATCGATGGAGTGCTGCACCTGGTCTATGAATTGCCGGACAATGTGATGACCGCCATGATTAGCCGCCTGAAAATCCTCGGGCGTATGGATGTCGCCGAAAAGCGCCGCCCCCAGGATGGTCGCATTAAAACCAAAGCGCCCAATGCCAGCGAAGTGGAATTGCGGCTCTCAACCATGCCGACAGCCTTTGGTGAAAAGCTGGTAATGCGCATCTTTGATCCAGATGTTCTGTTGCGTAGCTTCTCCCAGTTGGGGCTAGTGGCCGAGGACTACCAGCAGTGGCAGTCAATGATCAAACGCGCCCACGGTATTGTCCTGGTAACCGGCCCTACCGGCTCGGGTAAAACCACCACACTCTATTCAACCCTCCGGCAGTTGGCCACTGACAGCGTAAATGTCAGCACCATCGAAGACCCGATTGAAATGGTCGTCGATGCCTTTAACCAGAGCCAGATTCAGCCGGCCATCGAGTTTGATTTTGCCGCGGGAATTCGCACCCTGATGCGCCAGGATCCGGATATTATTATGGTTGGTGAGATACGTGATCGGCCAACCGCAGAGATGGCCGTTCAGGCAGCATTGACCGGTCATCTGGTACTCTCGACACTGCATACCAACGACGCGCCTACAGCAATTAGCCGACTGCTGGACCTGGGTATGCCGGCACACCTGGTTAAAGCCACATTAAATGGTGTGATGGCCCAGCGATTGGTAAGAACGCTCTGTCCCGACTGCCGCAGCGAAGTGCAGACTGATCCGGAAGCCTGGCAACAGCTTGCCGGGGACTGCAAACCACCTGAAACTGTATTTCAACCGGTGGGTTGCCTGGAGTGTCGCAACACTGGATACTTGGGGCGTGAAGGCATCTATGAGATTATGCCGGTAACGGATGATTTACTCGGCTATATCAGTGCCGAATCTGATATTCAGCAGCTGCGCGATGCCGCTATAACCCAGGGAATGAAAACCCTGCGTATGGCAGGTGCGCAAAAAGTGGCGGCAGGAACTACCTCTATCGCAGAGGTGTTGCGCGTCACTCCGGAGTTGGGAGCCCGTCGTTCGGCAGGCGTCCAGCCAGTTAATAATGATGGTTAATTATTTGAGACCCTTTTATGTCGAGGACTTTTCCAGCGCTGATTACAGCGAAATATCAGCGATACCTCGAAGGCTTTCAAACTGCCCATGTTGCTCAATCTAATGTCCCTGCGTGGCTCGACAGCCAGCTTGATAACAATACGGAATACCCCCTATTTGCAGAGCATTTAGAGTTGCTGTGGGGCTGTAGCGACTTTGTCGGCCAGCAGTGCCAGCTCCATCCTATGGAATTCCAGGAATTAGTTGAAAGCGGCGATCTGCAGCGCAGTTACTCCCTGGATGATTACCTGGAGCGTCTACAGCAGCGCCTGCCTGATAACTGCAGCGAGGAGCAACTCTGCCAGCAGCTGCGACTGTTTCGCCGCCGCGAGTTAATTCGCATTATCTGGCGGGACTTTAGTCGCCAGGCGCCACTGCTGGAAACCACCGCCGATATGACCGCGATGGCCGAGTCTGCCATCAGTACATCTCTCTCAGTGTTGCATCCCATCACTTGCGAAGAACTCGGCACACCCTGCCGGGAAGGCTCTGAAAACACATCGGTAGAGGATCAGGCTGAACAGCAGATGCTGGTTGTGGCCATGGGCAAGATGGGCGCACAGGAACTGAATATCTCCTCTGATATAGACCTTATCTTTGCCTACCCGAGAAAGGGCGAAACCCGGCGACCGCCGACGTCTACCCGACAGAAAACCGTCTCCAACCAGGAATTCTTCACCCGCCTGGGCCAAAAGCTGATTGCCGCCCTGGATAGTAAAACTGTCGATGGCTTTGTTTTCAGGGTGGATATGCGCCTGCGTCCCTATGGCCAGAGCGGTGCGTTGGTACTGAGTTTTGATGCCCTTGAAGAGTACTACCAGACCCAGGGTCGCGAGTGGGAGCGCTTTGCTATGGTCAAGGCCCGAGCAGTGGCTGGCGAGCAGCTGGACAGGCAGTACCTGGAAACTATTTTGCGGCCCTTCACCTACAGAAAATACCTCGACTTTGGTGCTATTGAAGCACTGCGGGATTTAAAGAAAACCATTGACCGGGAGCTTCAGCGCAAGGGGATGCAGAGTGATATCAAGCTCGGCCCCGGCGGTATTCGCGAAGTGGAATTTATCACCCAGGCATTCCAGCTTATTCGCGGCGGTCGCAACAGCGATCTGCAGACCCAATCCCTCTATAGTGCATTGCAACAACTGGCTGCGGATGAGGTATTGGACCCTGAAGATATCAATGGCCTGTGGCAGGCCTATATCTTTTTGCGCAATACCGAGCATGCCCTGCAGGGCATAGCTGACAAACAGACCCAGCAACTGCCCGTCGATGAACTTGGC
>JBMYPM010000008.1:0-13380 GCA_049600275.1 Porticoccaceae bacterium
ATGATCGTTGACCAGCGAATATCGGTAGCCTGTCACACCAATTCTCTGACTAAATCTCTATTATGGGCGCAATTTAAATCACCCAGGGAAGAACAATGACTTTATTACGCAGTTTACTAGTAGTAACAATAACCCTTGCTCCACTAGCCGCAGTTGCCGATATTGTCGGCCTCTCGATTGGAGGTGGCTCATGGCAGGCCAGCCCCGAGGGCGATATTGGGCGCACCGATATTGACCTTGAATCAACGCTAAATCTCGACGAGGAAAACAATCAGTTTATTTTTATCGCCCTCGAGCACCCAGTTCCAGTATTGCCAAATATCCGTCTGCAACAGAGTGAAATGGAGTGGACTGGCAACGCCCTGGTAACTGCAGGCACCGATCTCAATGGCAGTCCTTTTGTCAGTGATGAGCAGGTTGATGTCTCCCTGGATCTAAGCCATATAGACGCCACTTTTTATTATGAGGTTCTCGATAATGTGGTGGATCTCGACCTGGGTATTACCGCTCGTGCCTTTGATGGCCAGGCCAGCCTGGTGGGTGTCAGTCAGCAGGAGTCAATCGATCTGGATGCTGTAGGTCCTCTGCTCTATGGTAAAGTCGGGGTAGATGTTCCCCTTACCGGACTCTCGGCCCATATGATTGCCAACTGGATTGATGTCGATGAATTCAGCCTGGTCGACTGGGCTGCTCAGCTTACCTATGAGTTTGGCCTGATACCGGCAGTGGATACAGGCTTGATCCTCGGTTATCGCTCTATGTCAGTTGAGTTGGATGACCTGGATGATCTGCAGTCAGATGCAAGCTTTGAAGGTTACTACCTGGCATTCCAGCTGCACTTTTAATCCTTGAATGGTGAGCTATAGATCAGGAGATAGGACGCCGGCTTTTCCAGGGGCGTTTTATCTCTTCATGGCGGACAATGAACTCTCCGCTCTCACGGTCATTTAGAAAGTGGTGCAGGGCCAGCTCTACAACAGGGAAGGCCAGTTCAGCCCAGGGTATATCCGCCTCATTAAACAGCGCTACTTCCGATGACTCGAAAGTAGGGTTAAATACAGGTTCGGCCAGCTGGGCGCGATAGAATACATAGACCTGGTTAATCTGGGGAATATCAAACAGTGCGTAGAGCTGGGGCGCAATAACCCGGGCATTGGCCTCTTCTTCACATTCGCGCAGTGCCCCCTGCAATGACGATTCGCCGTTTTCCAAAAATCCGGCGGGCAGTGTCCAGAAACCATGGCGCGGCTCAATGGCTCTTCGGCAGAGCAGAACCTGGTCCTGGTATGTCGGCAGTACCCCGGCGATAACCCTTGGGTTTTCGTAGTGAATAGCCTGGCAGTGTTCGCAGACATGGCGCTCACGATTGTCGCCTTCAGGAATTTTTTTTATAACGGGCTTGCCGCAACTGGAACAAAAGTTCATCTAGCACTCAACAAAAGATCAGAAATAAAAAAGACCTGCGTATAATGCACAAATGTTAGAAGCAATTGTTAAAAATCTTGAAAAATTCCCGCTCAGTAGACCCCAGCCTTTGGATAGCCAGAGTCGTTTGTCGGCGGCTGTACTGGTTGCACTGATAGATAGCGAGGAAGTGCCGGAGATTATTTTAACCCAGCGCGCCCATCATCTTAACAGCCATGCAGGTGAAGTCGCCTTCCCCGGTGGTATGTGGGATAAGGTGGATACTGATCTTATGCAGACCGCACTGCGCGAGGCAAAAGAGGAGATCGACCTGGATCCGGCACTGGTGGATGTTATTGCTACACTGCCCAGTGCCACGCCGCGACGTCGCAATCTGCAAGTGACCCCTTTTGTCGGCCTGCTTACTGACTTCCCTGCACTGGTTGGCGACCCTTCGGAAATTGGTGCTATTTTTACAGTGCCAATCAATTATTTTTTAGATATTGATCGCTACAGCTATCTTGATCTTACTTATAAGGGTGAGTTGATCCGTTTTCCCTGCCTGGATTATCGAGATCACCAGGATCGAGAATACCGAATCTGGGGCTTTACGCTGCGGGTGATCACCGATATGTTAAATGAAACCCTAAATGCTGGGCTCGATTTAAACTATCCAAGTCATCAACAAATTCAGTTGCTGCGTAATAAATAGCCAGGCACATAAATAAAAGCTTTGTCTAAAAAGGAATACAGATGATCTATCGAATTGGTGACCAGAGCCCGAATATTCACCCGTCGGTATTTGTTGCCCAAAGTGCCGATATTATGGGCCAGGTAACCCTGAAGGAGCATTCCAGTGTCTGGTTTAACGCAGTGATTCGCGGTGACTGCGACCATATTGAAGTGGGTGCGCGCAGCAATATCCAGGATGGTGCGGTTCTGCATTGCGATCCTGGCAAGCCGCTGGTGATTGGGGAGGATGTCACCGTGGGACACAATGCGATGGTTCACTGCCTCGAAGTTGGCGATCGTACGCTGGTTGGTATAAATGCGGTTATTCTCGATGGGGCAAAAATTGGCAGTGACTGTATTATTGGGGCAAACAGCCTGGTCAAGGCCAATGCCGTTATTCCCGATGGGTCTCTGGTGGTGGGTTCACCTGGGGTTGTTGTGCGGCAATTAGATGAGCAGAGCAAGCAGCTTTTGCTTGGTTCGGCCGCTGTCTATGTTGAAAAAGCTGCCAGAATGGCAACCGATCTTATTGAAATAAAAGGTGGAGAGTAAAGCCCGATGGCAGATAAACCCGTAGCATCACCCTGTAACTCGATTTGCACCTTAAATGATGAGGATATCTGTCAGGGCTGTTTTAGAACCGCAGAGGAAATTCGCGACTGGTCTGTTCTCGATAATGACCAGAGACTGGATGTCCTGATTGCCTGTGGTGAGCGCAACCGCAAGGTCAATCCATTCTACTAAAAGCGGAAATAGCCTTCGCTATTCCTCCTCATCATCGGTACTTTGCATAGGGATAACGCAAATCTTCTTAATCATTTTGCCGTTGATCTCCACAGTCTCGCAGCGATAGTTATCCACCATAAAGCTAACATTGGCATCAGGGATACTTTCCAGCTGTTCCAAGGCTAAGCCGTTGAGTGTCTTGGGTCCATCTGTGGGCAGGCTCCACTCGGTGGCTTTATTGATTTCGCGTATGGTAGCGGCGCCATCGATCAGGTAACTGCCATTATCCTGGGCAACCACTTCCTCAACCTCGTCGGCGGTATTGGTTGTAAAGTCGCCGACAATCTCCTCGAGAATATCCTCAAGGGTCACCAGTCCCATCACCTCACCGTACTCATCAACCACCATCGCCAGGCGGTGACGGGTCTTTTTAAAGTTTAGCAGCTGGGTGGTTAGCGTCGTGCTCTCGGGAATAAAATAGGGTTCATCCGAGAAGCGCTTGATAGCATTGTGCGTGACCTTTTCCAGGCGCACCAGGTGGTTCGCCTTGCGCATATGGAACATACCAATAATATTGTTGATATCCCCCTCGAACAGCGGCAGGCGGGTGTACTCGGCTTTGAGCATTGTCCCCATAAGCACATCGATATCCTCTTCAATGTCCAGGCCGAGAATCTCATTGCGGGGGATCATAATATCTTCAACGGTGACATTCTCCAGATCGAGAATGCCTTTCAGCATACCCTGGTGACTGTCGGAAATTTTGTGGCCGGAGATATCGACTACCGAGCGCAGCTCCTCGGTATCCAGTCCATCATCCCTCGAAGCGCTGGGATCAAAGCCCAGCAGTTTGATCAGCCCGTTAGTCAGCTTGTTAACCATCCACACCAGGGGCCAGACAAGCTTTAAAAGGGGCTTGAGAATATGGCTTGCTTTAAAGGCAAACCACTCAGGGTTCTGGGCGGCAATGGTCTTGGGGGTGACTTCGGAAAATACCAGCACAGCAACGGTTAGGGATGCTGTTGCCACCCAGGGAGCCGCCGCTTCGCCGACATAAATGATGGCCAGCATATTGGCGATAATTGCCGCCAGAATATTGACTGCGTTATTGCCAATCAGGATCAAGCCGATCAATCGATCGGGCACAGCGAGAAGTTTGGCTGCTCTGCGAGCGCCGGAACTTTTTTTACGTTGATGTCGGAGCCGATAACGGTTTAAAGACATCATGCCGGTTTCGGAGCCAGAGAAAAAAGCGGATACAATTAGAAGTGCTACGAGTGTTAACCACAACACCCAGGGGTGGGAACCGTCCAAGATTCAAAAGCCTAAACTATTACGGCCGCTCATGGTGAATTAGTTTGTAGCTTTTGGCAATAGGCTTTATAGAGATATTCACCTCTATTTGTGCCAATCCAGGACAGATTTCAGGTTGATTTTACAAAGCCAGGTTAGACCAGGAGAAATTCCAGTGCCACTTTGCTGCCGATATAGCCCAGCAGGATTGCAATAAAGCCCGCCCAGGTCCAGCGAATTGCTGTATTGCCCCGCCAGCCCTGGAAATGTCTTCCCCACAGCAGGCAGCCATAGAAAACCCAGGCCACCAGGCTAAAGACCACTTTGTGTATTAATTGCTGGGTGAAGAAATCTTCATAGAACAGAAAGCCACTGACCAGAGACATTGTCAGCAGTATTTCACCCGCCCAGACCAGTTCAAACAGCAGTGCTTCCATACTCTGCAGAGGTGGAAAGGTACGCATCAGCAGATTCTGGTGTTTATGCTTGAGCTGCCAGTTCTGGTAGCCGATAAGCAACGCCTGCAGTGCGGCTATAGCCAATGTGCTGTAGGCGAGAATAGAGATCAGCACATGGGCTTCGATAGTGGGCGGTATAACCACAGCGGCTTTGGTGCTGGGCGTGGTTGCAGCGGCAAACAGCGACAGCGCTGAAATTGGAAACAGAAATAAAAACAGGCTGTGAATGGGTTTCTTCAGGCCGCTGAAAAACAGGACTAGATTAATAACCAGTGAAATCAGCGCGCATATCTTCAGTAAGCTTAGATCTAGCCCCGCCGTGCTAAACAGCAAGCCATAGGTTGCAGCGCCGTGCAGGACAATCGCCAGCGCCACCGCCAGCTGAAAAACAGCAGTGGGTGCATTGGGATGTCTGCGCAACTGGGAAATCTGGTAGCCGAAGGCGAGCAGATATATCGCAATTGCAGAACCGGCAAAGAAACTTGTCATCAGAGTTCATCAAAAAATATTTCAACAGAGTGTGTCATATTCAGTGAGCGGGGTGAAGAGTTGAGGTAAATAATTGCTATAATGCGCGGTATCAATGACTAGTTGGAAATGATATCCATGGCAATGTTTGAAAATTTAAGTGAGCGCCTGTCGGACAGCCTGAAAAAAATCTCGGGAAAAGCGAGCCTCAGCGAAGCTAATATCAAGGATACCCTCCGCGAAGTGCGCATGGCACTGCTCGAAGCGGACGTTGCACTGCCTGTAGTCAAAGACTTTATTGAACAGATTAAACAGCGCGCCCTTGGGCAGGAGGTTAATCGAAGCCTCAACCCCGGTCAGCAGTTTCTCAAGATTGTTCAGGCCGAGTTGGAAAAAGTTATGGGGGAGGAGAATGAATCCCTCAACCTCTCTGCTCAACCACCAGCTGTAATATTGATGGCCGGCCTCCAGGGTGCGGGTAAAACCACCTCGGTAGCCAAGCTGTCCCGCCATCTGCAAGAGCGGGAAAAGAAAAAAGTTATGGTTGTCTCTGCCGATGTCTATCGACCAGCGGCGATCGAGCAGCTCAAGACCCTCGCTGGCGAAGTGAATGCAGAATTTTTCCCCAGTGATATCAGCGAAAAGCCGGTGGATATTGTCAACCGGGCAATTGCCAGTGCAAAGAAAAAGTTTGTCGATGTCCTGATAGTGGATACCGCCGGGCGCCTGCATGTCGACGGCGAGATGATGGCCGAGATCAAGCAGGTACACAGTGCCGCGAATCCGGTTGAGACGCTGTTTGTTATCGACTCCATGATTGGCCAGGATGCGGTAAATACTGCCAAGGCCTTTAATGAAGCCCTGCCCCTGACCGGTGTTATCCTGACCAAGGTTGACGGTGATACCCGCGGTGGTGCCGCTCTATCGGTACGGCATGTTACAGGCAAGCCGATTAAGTTCCTCGGTGTGGGTGAAAAGACCGATGCGCTGGAACCCTTCCATCCCGAGCGAATCGCTTCGCGCATTCTGGGTATGGGCGATGTTATGTCGCTTATCGAGGATGTTGAGCGCAAGGTTGATAAGAAGAAAGCTGAGAAGTTTGCCAAGAAGATAGCCAAGGGCAAAGGTTTTGATCTTGAGGATCTGCGTGACCAGCTTCAGCAGATGAATAATCTTGGCGGCATGGCCGGGATGATGGATAAGCTTCCGGGTATGGGCAATATGGCTCAGATGGCCCAGCAGCAGGATGTCACCGGCCAGTTCGGTAAGATGGAAGCGATAATCAGCTCTATGACCGTCAAGGAGCGCCGCAACCCGGATATCTTGAATGGATCCCGCAAACGCCGTATCACCAATGGTTCAGGAACCACTATTCAGGATCTCAATCGCCTGCTTAAGCAGCACAAGCAGATGGGCAAGATGATGAAAAAAATGAAGGGCAAAGGCATGCAGAATATGATGCGCGGCCTGGGCGGAGCCATGGGTAATGGTCCTGGTGGAGGAATGGGCGGCTCTATGCCGCCGATGGGTGGTTTGCCTCCCGGCGGTTTTCCGCGTCGCTGAATCTCTTTAACCCCAGTATTTACCGGGGTTTTAGCCCTTTTGTTGGCAGGGCTTTGAACACTTGGGAGGGCGGATTTACGACGCCTGAGATATCCCTGCTAAAGTGGTTTCCTTTTATCCTCTTTTCACGTAAGATACCGCGCCTTTCGGGGAGCTGCGTGTGTTTGCACACTACGTTTCTTGAAAAACCTTTTTAAGCATCAAGTCTGGCGATGATGCCAGTTTGAACACAGGATTTTAGTAAATGGTAACAATTAGATTAGCTCGTGGTGGCGCTAAGAAACGTCCTTTTTACCACATCACAGTTTCCGACTCACGCAAAGCTCGTGACGCTCGCTACATTGAGCGCATCGGTTTCTTTAACCCAGTAGCACGCGGCGCTGAAGAGCGTCTGCGCATTGATCTTGATCGCGCCACTTATTGGCAGGGTCAGGGCGCTCAGGTGAGTGATCGTGTTAAATCGTTGATTAAAGAAGTTTCTAAAGCCGCTGCAGAAGCTGCCTGATATACCAGCAGTCACTGCTGAGTATTTCTGGGGAACAGAATTCGATGGAAACACTGGTTGTTGGTCGCATTACGACTGTCTTCGGTGTGCGTGGCTGGGTGAAAGTGCACTCTTATACCGAACAGGTAGAGATGCTCTGCTCCTACAAGCCGTGGTTGATAGCTACGGCTAACGGCATCAAGCAACTGGAAATCGATAACTGGCGCAGGCATGGCGAAAGCCTCGTAGTGCATATCAAAGGTATTGATAACCGCGACCTCGCGCAGACATGGTGTGGTAACGACATCCGGGTCGACAAGAGTAATCTCCCCGAGCTGAAATCAGATGACTTCTATTGGCACCAGCTCGAAGGTTTGGCCGTTATTGCCCACCATGAAGAGTTGGAAGTGCGCCTTGGAGTGGTTAAGTCACTGTTGGAAACCGGCGCAAATGATGTGCTGGTGGTCAAAGGTGACAGCGACAGTATTGATCGGGAAGAGCGGTTAATACCCTACGTCGATGAATTTGTCGTCAAGGTAGATCTGGCTGGTCAAAGAATTGATGTTAATTGGGATCCTGCCTTTTAAACCCTCAGGTTAAAAGTGGACAGGCTCAGAGGTACAAGTGAATGAAGATCGCATTGATTAGCTTGTTTCCTGAAATGTTTGACTCATTGACCGAATACGGTGTCAGTGGTCGGGCAGTTAAAAACGGATTGGTGCAGTGTAAGAGCTTCAATCCCAGAGAATTTACTGAAGATCGCCATGAGACGGTTGATGATCGCCCCTACGGAGGCGGGCCCGGCATGGTGATGATGATAGAGCCTTTGCGCAAGGCGATATCCGCCGCCAGAGAATGGGCGGGAGATGAGGCCGCTGTGGTCTATTTGTCGCCACAGGGTAAGGTGCTTGAGCAAAGTGCCGTAAACAGATTTGCAACACAGCAATCATTGATATTGATTGCCGGTCGCTACGAGGGAATCGACGAGCGACTGATAGAGTTAGAAGTCGATGAGGAGTGGTCCATAGGTGACTACGTTCTCAGTGGCGGTGAGCTTCCAGCAATGGTTTTGATGGATGCACTGATACGCCAGATACCAGGAGCACTGGGACATTCAGATTCTGCGGATCAGGATTCCTTTGCCGATGGACTACTGGACTGCCCGCACTACACGCGGCCAGATGATTACCAGGGACAGGCTGTACCAGAGGTATTGCTGTCAGGGAATCACGAAAAGATAAGACGTTGGCGTTTGCAGCAATCATTAGTGCGAACCCAGCAGCGAAGACCGGATTTACTGGACCGCCTGAAGCTCAATAAAGAGCAACAGGCTCTACTCAGGGAAATGAGTGCTGCGCTGGCAGATGATGACAAAGGATAGTGTTCATCCTCTCTGTACAGAGCTCTAAAGCAGGTGGCATGCCACCAACCAATGAAAATTGAGGAGCAAGAAAAAATGACAAGTAAAACATCTATTATCGCTGCACTTGAAAAAGAGCAGATGAGCAAAGAAATTCCTGAATTCAGCCCCGGTGATACCGTTGTTGTTCAGGTAAAGGTAAAAGAGGGCACTCGCGAGCGTCTCCAGGCGTTTGAAGGTGTAGTTCTGGCCAAGCGCAACCGCCAGCTGAACTCTTCTTTCACTGTGCGCAAGATCTCTAACGGTATCGGTGTAGAGCGTACTTTCCAGACTTACAGCCCGCTGGTTGACAGTATTGAAGTCAAGCGTCGTGGTGCGGTTCGTCGCGCCAAGCTTTACTACCTGCGCGAGCTGTCTGGTCGAGCTGCACGAATCAAGGAAAAGCTTAGCTGATAGCCTCTGGTTATTAACGGGTTTTCCCAAAAAGGCGGTTCCGAAAGGACCGCCTTTTTTTATGCCTGGGATTTTCCTGGCAGTCTATCCATACATAAATAAAAAATACCCCCTCAATCTTGACAGTGCATATGCATGGTCTATCTTTTAACTTACTGGCAAAGAGTGTGAGCTAATTCCCACTATTGCAGTTGATCGTCTCACAGATAACTCCGTAGTCGGTCTGGAAGACTTACAAGGACAGGATCATGAAAAAACAATTATTCATAACATTATTTACTCTCTGTTCATTCGCGTTGGTTCCTGCTCAGGCAGGTACTATCGATCTCCTCAGTGTCTGGGCTGCAGACAAGAACAAGAAACCCGGGGGGGTGGATGAGAATGCAGGTAATACCCAGTTTGGTGACGGCGTTATAGATCAGGGCTTCGCCTCCAGTTGCGTTACCTGTGCTGTAACCACAGGCAGTATCGCCGATATCACCTCCAGCGCATTCTGGTCGACAGGAACAGCCCAGGATCACTCCGCAGATATGGCCAATATGCTGGCTTTCGAAGGAGTTGTTATCCCGGGACTGGCAGGCATAAAGGATCCGAGCAGTTTTACTGGCAAGAAGCTGATGACAACGGCTGACTTCACCGGATATCTCACCGTTAAAGCGTCTACATTTGTCTGGCTTTTTCAGGTGAATGATGACGGTGTTCTGGGAAACCAGCTTGAGGTGGAAATTGGCACGGCACTGGACGGCAAAGAGCATGATATTTCCCACTTTACCCAGTGGGCGGTGACAGAAGTTCCGGTTCCCGCTGCTGCCTGGCTGTTTATTACCGGGCTGTTGGGATTGGCTGGGCTGCGAAGATCGGTGAAAAGTTAACTCGTTTCACGAATCAAAAGACAACTGATTCACATTTTAGATGCTACGTGATCGACAGAAAAAAATCCTGACGTAGAATCCTCTTCAGGAAAATATTGAAAAAGAGTCAGTTGTGCTTATGGACGATCAATTCTCAAGGATGGTACGTCGCCGAGACGCCAAGATTAACGCTTTTTCCCGCCTTATAGATGCGGGAATAATTGGCTGTACCCTGGTGGCACTGGTATCGGTGCTGAAACTCAGTTGGGTGCCACTCTATAGCTGGCTTTTGCTTATAGCCATCGTGCTGTTCAGCTTCCTTTCCGAATCCAGTCACAGCTATAAAGCCTGGCGCGATATTAGCCTTAAAGCTGAAGTGGTCGCTGTGGGAAGCAACTGGTTGATGGTCGTAGTGACCCTGGTCCTGGTTGATATCATTTTTCATCCCTCCGACCTCTACAACCGGGAAATGGTTTTTTACTGGTTTGTGCTGACCCCTATTGAGCTGATCTCCTGGCATTCAATTACCCGCATGGTTTTGCGCCTGTTTCGCGATACTGGTGTTAACTCCCGCTCGGTAGCCATTTATGGCGCCACCGAGCTGGGTGCCAGCCTGGAGAGCCGAATTCAGTCGATGCCCTGGGCTGGTTACAAGTTTGTAGGCTATTTTGATGACCGGAGAAGCAACGGGTCACGACGCTATATATCTGATTCGAACCTAATCAAAGGCGGCTCCCAGGAGTTGATTGACCAGGCGAAAAAAGGCGCCATTGATACTATTTTTATCACACTGCCTCTCGCCGCAGAGAAACGTATTAAAGTCCTGCTCAACGAGCTCGCGGATACCACCGTCTCTGCCTATATGATGCTCGACCTGTTTAGTTTTGACCTTTTGAGTGCCAGTTGGCTGGACATACAGGGGATGCCGGCGATCAGTGTTTTCGAATCGCCCCACACTGGATTGGATAATGTTACCAAGCGCATGCTCGACCTGGTTGCCGGCAGCATTATTTTGCTGATAATTGCCCTGCCTATGCTGCTGATCGCCCTGGGCATAAAAATGACATCCAAGGGCCCGGCTATTTTCCGGCAGCAGCGCTACGGTATTGGTGGTGAGCCAATAACAGTGTGGAAATTCAGAACCATGACAGCCATGGATGCCGGTGACCAGGAGCTTCAGCAGGCAAAGAAAACCGATAGCCGCATTACTCCGTTTGGCGCTTTTTTGCGCAGGGCGTCCCTGGACGAGTTGCCACAGTTCTTCAATGTAATTGCCGGCACTATGTCGATTGTCGGGCCTCGACCCCATGCGGTAATTCACAATGAATTTTACAGAACCGCGATTCACGGATATATGCTGCGGCACAAGGTAAAACCCGGCATCACCGGGCTGGCACAGATAAAGGGCTATCGGGGTGAGACCGATACATTGGAGAAAATGGAAGGGCGGATCAAATACGACCTGGAATATATACGCAGTTGGTCTCTATGGCTGGATATAAAGCTGATTGTAATGACCGCCTGCGGGGGATTTCTTAACAAAAACGCCTATTGATTCTATGCCGTCTAACCGGGCGTCAAAAAACGATAAATAGGTCTACAATTAACTGATATGGATTACACAGGAAAAGTGATCATGATGAAAACAAATGGAAAGTTGAAAAACATTATTATTACAGTCTCATTGCTTATGACAGCTGTCTGTTTCCAGGCCGCTGCATCGAGCACCTACCTCCTAAACCCCGGGGACCAGTTGGATATCTCTGTGTGGAACGAAGAGACATTGCAAAAGACTATCACCGTGCTTCCCGATGGCATGATTTCATTCCCTCTGGTGGGACATTTACAGGCTGCAGGCAAAAGTGCCGCTGAAGTGGAAGGGGTAATCGGTGAGAAACTGGATACCTATATTGCCGATCCAGAGGTCAATGTGACGGTCACCAGCACCAAGGGCAATGTGGTCTTTGTGGTGGGCAAGGTACTCAAGCCTGGCCCGGTCGCCATGCTTCAATCAACCACGGTAATGCAGGCACTGGCTATGGCTGGCGGACTCAATGAATTTGCCGCCGGGAACTCAATAAAAATTATCCGTCGCAGTGACCAGGCAACAGATACCCAGGAAACCATCCTAAAAGTGCGCTATTCAGATCTTGAGAAAGGCAGTGATCTGTCCAGTAATCACCTTCTTAACGCGGGAGACGTAATAGTCATCCCATAGATAGAAAGGACTCGCTATGAACAACATATCTAAATCAATCGCCGGGGCAATATTGCTGGTTAGTTTTCCGGCTGTATCCCTTGCAGCAGGCTGGGTAGCAGATTTTAACCTTGATGCAGATGCAACCTATGATGATAATTTTTTAATGAATGATGCCGAGCAGGAGAGTTGGATATATTCCCTTAAACCTGAGGTTTCACTGATCTATTTAACACCGGTGATGACATCTGAACTCGATGCCAAACTGGCTGTAAAGCGCTATTCTGAATTTGACCAGTTTGATTCTGAAGATCCTGCTATTAATTGGAAAAACAGCTTAAAAAAATCGCGCTCAACCTGGTCACTGGACTTTGGCTACAGTGAAAATTCACAGCGTGACTTTGCCGAGGAAGATACCGGCCAGTTCGATTCAAACACCGTAGTCGAAACCGTCTATGTTGATCCGGGTGTTGTGTTTCGTGTCACTGAGAAAGATGATCTTGGTATATCCCTTGGTTACACCGAACGTGAATATGATGCAGATGACTTTTCGGATAATGAGAATGAAACACTGGGATTAAACTGGCAGCACAAAGTGGATGAGGTGCTCAGCACCACGGCAAATATCAGTGTGTCCCAGTACTCAGCGGATCGTCCCAATATCAACTCCAATGAAACTGACTACGAACAGATAACTGTCGGTTTTCTCTACCAATACTCCGAGTCGCTGAATATTAATGGCAGCACAGGCTATTTCCAAAGTGACAGTCGCAAAAGAATCCTCACCGGACCAGCAGTGGTGATTGTAGAGTCAGATAACACCGGTGTACTACTTAACCTGTCACTCAATTACAGCCAGGAGAGTAATGACTGGTCGTTGAGCCTCTCCAGAAGCCTCTATCCTTCCAGCCAAGGGGATGTGGAAGAGCGAGATAGAGTGGGTATCAGCTTTGAGCACGACTTTAGCAGCCGCAGCTCCACGGGGATCAAAGCCTCATGGTTTAACACTGATTCCATCACTGAAGATCGCGAGAGCATCAATATATCACCCTATTATCACTACCGGCTTACAGAAAAATTGACGCTGCAAACGTCTTATATTTTTAGACGTTTTGATCGACAGTCTAGTGAAGAAGTTGAATCAAACCGGGTAAAACTGGGTCTGCGCTATAGCTTTTAATAATAAGAATTAGAGAAAAAGGACGCTGTAAAAAAATGGATGATACTGAAAAGTCACTGCTGGATTATTTAGATATTCTACGCAGGCGCAAGCTGTATATTATTATCGCCTTTCCACTGCTGCTTGCCCTGAGCGCGACAATCACATTTTTACTGCCGCCGATCTATCAGTCGGAAGGTGTAGTGCTGATTGAAAGCCAGGAGATCCCGCG
>JBMYPM010000009.1:0-13214 GCA_049600275.1 Porticoccaceae bacterium
CAGCCGTCGTCCAGGCGCTTCATGGTTTCAGCTCCCCAGGGGTCAGTTTTTATATGCTCCCTGGGGACACCTGTATCCGTGATAAGCATCACCTCAAGCTTGCAGCAGCAGGCCTGGCAGCTGGAACAGCTTATCTCTGGTTCCGGCAAACAGGTTGCCGGGATACTCATCGACTAGGCCCGCAGATCAGGCAAAGTACGAGCAGACATAGTTGGTGACCTGGTGAACCTTGACGCCAAATTTGGCATTGGCAGGTACCTCGAAAGCCATATCAGCAGTATATGCCTGCCACTCCTCGGCGCCGGGCAGTAGAACATCCAGCTCACCAGAGGTAATCTCCATCAGCTCTTTTACTTCGGTACCAAACTCATAGTCGCCGGGCAGCATTACTCCGAGGGTTTTCCTGGTGCCATCGGCAAATATAATTGTGCGGCTGCTTACCTGGCCGTCGAAATAAACATTGGCTTCCTTGCTGACTGTGACATTGGTAAATTCTGACATTGAACTGATAACCTTCTATTTATGGACTTAATAATGAATTTTTATGGGCTTGGGGGACGAGTACATAATCCCTGGGCTGGAACATCAAGGGCGCTATTGAACTTGCTGGAAAGATTCTGGAAAGCAATAAGGCCGGTGAGTTCGACGATAGTATCATCATCAAAGATAACTTTTAAGCGCTGCATTAACTCTTCACTTACTTGCTGATTCGAATAGGTTACCGCCTCGGCATATTCCAGCGCCAGGCGCTCTCTTTCGCTATAAATTTCCTCTTCCTGCCACTCTGCCAGCTTTTCGACTTTTGCCATTGAGCCGGCGCGTTTTGCCAATGTCATGGAGTTGATATCGACACAGAAATCGCACCAGTTAATCTGTGAGACCCGCACCGTCACCAGCGAGCGCAGCACAGGGTCCAGCGGCGAGCGTTTGCGATCGAGAACGCCATAGAGCAGGGCAACAGCGGCAAAAAGCTTTGGCACCCGCCCCCAGAGCAAGCCGGGATCCAGCACTGCGCCGTATTTGCGCCTTTGATTCCAGAAGAATGGCCGCAGCCAGAATGGATATTTGTTAAGGGGTTTTACCGGAATATACATAGGGGTTAGCCAATAGTGGTTTATCGCTGGTTATACGCGTGGAGAGACATATTAGATAAAAGAGCCGGCTGGATAATGAAACAACTAATGGCAAAAAGCCAGAGACAGGGCGATTGTCGCTGTCTCTCGACTGCGTTTAGCCATCAAGGATTTTCAGCCAGCTCGTCGGCAATCGCTTTGTCCGCCGCAATGCTTTTCTGGTGCCTGACTGTAACGCGGGTTTTCCAGGACAGATAAGAAACGGCAGTTGCTATTGAAAGAAGCAGTGCACCAATAAATAAAATCTCTACCCTGTCATCAGCAGATATTATTCCATCGACCAGAATAAGCTTTAAGCCTACTGCGCCAGTCACTGCGGTAAATCCTTTTTGCAATAATAGATCGATTAACTTATCCAAATTCATCTGTCTTTACTCCTTTAAAGATAAAATATAAAAAAGCTTAGACCTGTTTTGGAGGTTTCACTAATCAGGGTTTTTCACTTTAGGCGTCTAATTTTAGAACTAAACAGGAAGCTCGGCATATTCAGGCAACTCCCTCGGAGCCTTATACCAATCGGCTTTTGAACTGCAAAATATATTCTGTATTGGCTCAATACCGGGGCTGCTATCAAGGGTGCCGGCCGGCACAATAATTACCTCACTGCCCTTTGAGCGCCAAGGCAGTGAGGAACCGCATTTTTGACAAAAAGCAGTGGCAAAATATTTGGTCTCTTGCGGCAGAAAATTAACCACTGATGACTGACCCTTTAGCCAGTTAAATTGCTCGGGAGTAACAAATAGATTTGAGGCATGGGCACTGCCGGTAACCTTGCGGCATCGTGAACAGTGGCAGTATTGGAATATCCCCATATTGCCGGTTATCTTGTATTCAACCTCTCCACAGAGACAGCTTCCGGTTGCATCCAGCGCTTTCATTTTTTCATGGCTGCTCAACTGACCAGTTCCTCAAGCCAGTTAATTTTTGGATCCAGTTCACCGCAGGCATAGCGCTCAGTCATGGCCTCCAGGCTGATGGGTTTTATTTTCGGGGCATTACCTGCAGTGCCAAAAGCTTCGTAGCGTGCAACGGCAATATCCTTCATCGCCGCGGTGGTTTCTTTCAGGTAGGCGCGGGGATCAAAGGCGCTGGGGTTTTCCTTCAGGAAGCGACGCACGGCACCAGTTGAGGCCAGGCGCAGATCTGTATCTATATTTATTTTTCGCACACCATATTTGATACCCTCGCAAATTTGCTCAACCGGTACCCCATAGGTTTCGGGGATCTCGCCACCGTACTGATTGATAACCGCGAGCCACTCCTGGGGCACGGAAGATGATCCATGCATAACCAGGTGGGTTCCCGGGATACGGCGGTTTATCTCCCTGATACGATCGATCGCCAGAATATCGCCTGTTGGCGGACGGCTGAACTTATAGGCCCCGTGGCTGGTCCCACAGGCGATAGCCAGGGCATCAACACCGGTCTTGGCGACAAAGTCTGCTGCTTCCTCGGGGTCGGTAAGCATCTGGTCGTGGGTTAATTTTCCCTCTGCGCCCTGCCCGTCTTCCTCGCCGGCCTCGCCGGTTTCCAGGGACCCCAGACAGCCGAGTTCGCCCTCGACTGAGACGCCGCAGGCATGAGCCATCTCGACGCTGCGTTTGGTCACATCGACGTTGTACTGGTAGCTGGAGGGGGTTTTGCCATCTTCTTCCAGTGAGCCATCCATCATCACCGAACTAAAGCCCAACTGGATAGAGCGCTGGCAAACGGCAGGACTGGTGCCGTGATCCTGGTGCATGCATACGGGAATATGCGGCCACTCTTCAATGGCTGCCTGGATAAGGTGACGGAGAAATGCTGCGCCCGCATATTTGCGGGCACCTGCCGATGCCTGGACTATCACTGGGCTGTCGGTTTGATCTGCGGCCATCATAATGGCGCGCATCTGTTCGAGATTATTGACGTTAAATGCCGGCACGCCGTAGTTGTGTTCGGCGGCGTGATCCAGCATCTGCCGGAGAGAGATTAATGACATAAGACTATTCCTTTAGTGCTAAATTTTTTAACAGTAGTTTTTACAACCTGGCCGTGACAACCACCTATGTAATTTACTGCTACTGCTAACGATTTTCTCCCCGCTGTTTTTTCCTGTTCGTTATTTTTCTACTGTTTTTAAGAGCTGTTTATGCGCGTTGTTCAAGCATGGCCACAGCGGGTAACTCTTTGCCTTCTACATATTCTAAAAACGCGCCACCACCTGTAGAAATATAGGACACTTGTTCCGTGATTTCATATTTATCCACTGCAGCAAGGGTATCTCCACCCCCGGCAATTGAGAAGCCGGCACTTTCTGCAATAGCCAATGCTAACGCTTTTGTCCCCTGACCAAATTGATCAAACTCAAAAACGCCCACTGGACCGTTCCAGATAATGGTGCCCATGGTGGTCAGCATCGCAGCCAGGCTTGCGGCTGAATCCGGGCCAATATCAAAGATCATATCGTCTTCGGCAACATCGTCCACAGACTTGATAGTGGCCTCTGCACTGTCCGAAAATTCCTTGCCAACCACAACATCCGTTGGCAGTGGAATATTGACCTTTTTCATCAGTTCCTGGGCGGCGGGAATCAGGTCAAATTCACAGAGTGATTTACCCACCGGCTTGCCTGCCGCGGCGAGGAATGTGTTGGCTATACCGCCACCGACAATCAACTGGTCAACCTTATCCGAGAGCGCTTCCAGCACCATTAGCTTGGTGGATACTTTCGAACCGCCAACAATGGCCGCTACAGGCGGTGTCGGCGCGGCCAGTGCTTTTGCAAGGGCATCCAGCTCTTTGGCTAACAGTGGGCCGGCACAGGCAACAGGGGCAAATTTTGCCACGCCATGGGTCGAGGCCTGGGCGCGGTGGGCGGTGCCAAAGGCATCCATTACAAAGATATCGCAGAGATTGGCGTAGGCTTTGGCAAGGGTATCGTCATTCTTTTTCTCGCCCGGGTTAAAGCGGACATTTTCCAGGATCACCACTTCACCGGCGTCGAGCTCGAGGCCATTGGTCCAGCTCTGCTCGAGCCTAACCGACTGTCCAAGCAGGCTGCTCAGGTGTTTGGCAACCGGCTCCATACTGAAGTCGAGGTTGTATTCACCTTCCGTGGGTCGCCCGAGGTGGGACATCAATATGACCTTGGCGCCGGCATTTAAGGCGTGCTGAATGCTTGGCAGCGCGGCTTTGATTCGTGCATCACTGGTCACTTGGCCATCTTTGACCGGTACATTGAGGTCTTCGCGAATAAGTACTCGTTTGCCGGCTAGATCAAGCTCGGTCATTAACTTAACGGTCATTTAAATCCCTAAAAAATTATTTGTTGGTGGTGGTGTTAGTAGCCTTAGTGCTGAACAAGTCAGTTGAGCACCAATGTAAAAGCGTGTCGAGCATACGGTTGGCATAGCCCCATTCATTATCAAACCAAATTAGCACTTTGACTAATTTCTGCTGGCTGACACGGGTTTGGCTGGCATCAACAATGCCACTGCGCGGGTCGTGGTTAAAATCGCAGGAGGCCAATGGCTCTTCCGTATAACCGAGCACGCCCCCTAAACATCCATGGGCCGCTTCAGATAGAGCCTTATTAACAGAGGCCGTATCAACTTTTTTATTGAGCATTACCGAGAGATCAATGGCTGAGACATTGACCGTTGGCACCCGCATCGCCTGGGCTTGAAAGCGGCCGGTCAACTCGGGCAGCAATCGATCAATTCCCAGCGCCAAGCCTGTATCCACTGGAATAATAGACTGCATGGCAGCGCGGGTTTTGCGCAGGTCTGTATGGTGGTAGGCGTCAATTACCGGCTGGTCATTCATCGCCGAGTGAATCGTGGTGATCACACCGCCATCAACGCCAAAGCAATCATTGAGTACCTTAATGACCGGAACAACACAGTTGGTCGAGCAGGAGGCGCTGGAGATAATCGTTTCATCGCCTGTCAGGGTCATGTGGTTAATGCCGTAGACAATGGTGGCATCGACATTGGACTCGGCGGGCTGTGAGAACAGTACGCGCCTGGCACCGCTCTCTATATGTTGCTGGGCGGTGGCGCGATCGGCAAATGCGCCACTACATTCCAGCACCACATCTATATCCAGTTCGCCCCAGGACAACTGGCTGATTTCCTCACGGTGGAGAATGGCAATACTGTCGCCGTTAATCACCAGCTGATCATCTGCGATTTCAACCGTGCCGGGAAAGCGCCCATGAGTGGAGTCGTAGCGGGTTAAATGGCCGATGGTTTTACAATCAGCCAGTTCGTTGATCGCCACAACTTTAACCATGCTGCGCGCATCTGATTCATACAGAGCACGCAACACTGAACGGCCTATTCGGCCATAGCCATTGATGGCTACGCGAATCATTAGCCGATGGCTTCCATTACGTTGGAGACAACATTCTCAACGGTGAAACCAAACTCTTCCATCAGTACATTGCCGGGAGCAGATTCACCAAAGCTGGTCATGCCCACTACGCGGCCGTCGAGGCCGACAAACTTGTACCAGTAGTCAGCGTGCAGCGCTTCAACAGCCACTCGCGCACGAACCGCTGGCGGCAATACGGAATCTCGGTAATCGGCATCCTGTGCAGAGAATATTTCGGCGCAGGGCATTGAGACAACGCGAACCTGAATACCTTTGCCAGCCAGGTCATCTGCTGCTGCAACAGCCAGCTCAACTTCCGAACCCGTGGCAATCAAAATTGCCTGGGGGGCGGCGCAATCCACAAGGATATAACCACCGCGGGCAATAGCGGCAACCTGGTCGTTAGTGCGCGGCATTGGGGTTAGCCCCTGGCGACTAAATACCAGTGCGCTTGGCCCATCATTACGCTCGATAGCGCTCTTCCAGCAGACCGCAGACTCTACGGTGTCGCAGGGACGCCAGGTGTTGAGGTTTGGCGTGGAGCGCAGGGCACTGAGCTGTTCAACTGGCTGGTGGGTTGGTCCATCTTCACCCAGGCCGATGGAGTCGTGAGTGTAGACAAAGATACTCTGCAGACCCATCAACGCAGACATGCGCACGGCGTTGCGGGCGTATTCCATAAACATTAGGAAGGTGGCGCCGTAGTTTACAAAGCCGCCGTGCAGGGCGATACCATTCATAATTGCGCTCATACCAAACTCACGCACACCGTAGTAAACGTAGTTACCGTCGGCATTATCACCGCTGATATCTTTTGAACCAGACCAGATCGTCAGGTTTGAACCCGCCAGGTCAGCTGAGCCGCCGAGCAATTCAGGCAGTTCCGGGCCATAGGCATTCAGGCAGTTTTGCGAGGCTTTGCGCGAGGCCACTTTTTCCATCTTGCTCTGGCACTCCGCGATATAGGCGTCGGCTTTGGCAGCGAAGTCTTCTGGCAGGTCGCCCCTGGTGCGGCGCTCAAATTCTGCGGCAAGCTCCGGGTATTCTGCGCGGTACTCTTCGAGTTTGTTGGCCCAGGCTGTCTGTGCCGCGGCACCTTTTTCAACACCACTCCAACCGGCGTAGTGATCTTCAGGAATTTCGAAAGGCCCATGGGCCCAGCCTAGAGCTTCACGGGTCAGAGCGACTTCGTCTGTACCCAGTGCCGCACCGTGACAGTCCTCTTTGCCCTGCTTGTTAGGTGAGCCAAAGCCAATAATGGTTTTACAGCAGATCAGTGTTGGCTTGCCGGTTTCAGCATGAGCCTGTTCGATCGCCGCTTTAATTGCATCGCTGTCGTGACCATCCACATTGGGAATAACCTGCCAGCCGTAGGATTCAAAACGTGCCGGGGTGTCGTCGCTAAACCAGCCTTCAACTTCACCGTCAATTGAGATGCCGTTGTCATCGTAGAAGGCTACCAGCTTGTTGAGCTTTAGGGTGCCGGCCAGTGAACAGACTTCGTGAGAGATACCTTCCATCAGACAGCCATCACCAAGGAAGGCGTAGGTGCTGTGATCGACCAGGTCGTGACCCGGGCGGTTGAACTGGGCCGCAAGTACTTTCTCTGCCAGCGCCATACCGACCGCATTACTGATACCTTGACCCAGGGGGCCAGTGGTAGTTTCAACACCCGGCGCATAACCGTATTCAGGGTGGCCTGGCGTTTTGGAGTGCAATTGGCGGAAGTTTTTAATCTCTTCGATCGGCAGATCGTAGCCTGTCAGGTGCAATAGAGAATAAAGCAGCATAGAGCCGTGACCGTTGGAGAGCACAAAGCGATCCCGGTTCACCCAGGTCGGGTCAGCTGGATTGTGGCTGAGATAGTCATTCCAGAGTACTTCGGCAATATCTGCCATGCCCATTGGGGCTCCGGGATGGCCACTATTAGCCTGTTGAACTGCATCCATGCTGAGGGCGCGAACTGCGTTGGCAAGGTCTCTACGTGAGGCCATGGAATTATCACTCCTGATAAGCAAAAATTTAAGCGCGCATTGTCTCTTAGACGAGGTTATCAGTAAACCGAATTTCACCATTCTCGACGTCTTTTCATCGCAGAGTTTCATTGCAACTGTCGATGCAAACCATGCCAGTCTATATATAAAAATATTTTGATATACAAAAACCGCTGTGCTAAAGTCCCGCACCATGAACAATCTCAGCCATCTCGACAGCCAACCGCGGTCAGCTACTGATACCAGCGCGATTACAGCACTTTGCAAAGCGGCTGGTGATCCCCTGCGGATGCAGGTTTTAAAGGTGCTGCAGCAAAATGCCTACGGGGTTCTTGAGCTCTGCCAGGTATTTGATATTCGCCAGTCGGCAATGAGTCATCATTTAAAAATTCTCGCCAATGCGGGCCTGGTGGCGACCCGTCGCGAGGGCACGACGATCTTTTATCGACGCAATGAGACACACCCGGATACAGATTTGCAGCCTCTCCAGCTGGTGCTGTTTCAAACTATTGATGAGGCGGCACTGGATCCCGGCCTGCGCGGACGACTCGAGTCTATCAACCAGGAACGATCTGCAGCTTCGGTGGCTTTTTTCAATCAAAATGCCCAGCGTTTTGAAGAGAACCAGGACCTGATTGCCAGCTGGTCCGACTACGGCGACAGCGTTGAGAGCTTTCTCGAAAGCAGTATCGGCAAGACAAGTTCGGCGCTTGAAATCGGCCCCGGCTACGGGCAGTTTCTCGGCAAATTATCCACCTGCTTTAAGCAGGTAACCGCACTGGATAACTCGGCAGAGATGCTTGAGCAGTGTCGCGGGCGAGCCACAACCCAAGGGCTGGATAATATTCAGTTTAAGCTGGGTGACACAGATTTGGCGCGCAGTGAAGGGCTTCTCAGCGACTGCATTTCCCTGAATATGGTGTTGCATCACAATCCGACACCGGCAGATATTATCAGTGATTGCGCAAATCTCTTGAATGCGGATGGCGTGCTGCTGATCACTGATCTCTGCGCCCATGACCAGGATTGGGTAAAGAAAGCCTGCGGTGACCTGTGGCTTGGCTTTGAGCCCCAGGAATTAACTCGCTGGGCAACTGCGGCGGGGCTCGAAGAGGGCAACAGCCTCTACCTGGCCCAGCGCAACGGTTTTCGAATTCAGCTGCGGCAGTTTATTAAACCCGCGGCAGCAAGCCGTTAACAAAAGACTTTAATAGAAACTTTAAAGACAAATTACATCGGGAACGTCTATGTCTAATTACGATATTTTTACCTCGGAATCAGTCTCCGAGGGCCATCCGGATAAAATGGCCGACCAAATCTCTGACGCTGTGCTGGACGCGATCATTAAAGATGATCCCCACTCACGGGTTGCGGTGGAGACGCTGGTTAAAACCGGTATGACCATTATTGCCGGTGAGGTGCGCACGGACACCTATGTGGATCTCGAGCAGATTGTTCGCGATGTTATCACCGGTATCGGCTACGACAGTTCTGAGGTTGGCTTCGATGGCAATTCCTGCGCGGTTCTCAATGCTATCGGCAAACAGTCGAGCGATATTGCCCAGGGTGTGGATGCCGCTGAAGACAAGGATATCGGCGCCGGCGATCAGGGCCTGATGTTTGGCTACGCCAGCAATGAGACTGATGTGTTGATGCCGGCACCCATTTACTACTCTCACCGCCTGGTCGAGCGCCAGGCACAGCTGCGTAAAAACGGCGTGCTGCCCTGGTTGCGTCCCGACGCAAAAAGCCAAGTCACTCTGCGCTATGAAGATGGTGTACCGGTGGCCGTCGATGCGGTTGTACTCTCGACCCAGCATGCGCCAAATATCGCCCTGCCGGATTTACAGGAAGCAGTTCTCGAGGAGATTATTCGCCCGGTACTGCCTGAAGCCTGGTTGCACAGCGATACCCAATACCATATCAATCCTACCGGCCAGTTTATTATTGGCGGCCCAATGGGTGACTGCGGTCTTACCGGCCGCAAAATTATTGTCGATACCTACGGCGGAATGGCGCACCACGGTGGCGGCGCGTTCTCCGGCAAGGATCCTACCAAGGTGGATCGCTCGGCGGCCTATGCCGGCCGCTATGTTGCCAAGAATATTGTCGCCGCTGGCCTGGCGGATCGCTGCGAGATCCAGATCTCCTATGCGATCGGAGTCTCAGAGCCTACTTCTATCAGCATCAATACCTTTGGCACTGGCAAGTTAGCGGATGCCGAGATTATCGCGCTGGTTCGCGACAACTTTGACCTGCGCCCAAGGGGCCTGATCGAAATGCTCGACCTGCGCCGACCTATCTATCAAGGAACTGCTTCCTACGGACACTTTGGCCGCGAGGAAGAGAATTTCACTTGGGAAAAAACCGACAAAGTCGCTGACCTTGCCAGAGCCCTCTAACGTAAAACCAACAGAATTTAATGTTTACAGGCAGATTATTATGAACGCATCAATACATCCTATTAACGCCGACCAGGCTGACTACAAAGTCGCCGATATCTCCCTCGCCGATTGGGGAAAAAAAGAGATCTCCATTGCTGAATCCGAAATGCCTGCGCTGATGGCGCTGCGCGAAAAGTATCGTGCCGAGCAGCCTCTAGCTGGCGCGCGAATTCTCGGCTGCATCCATATGACCATTCAGACTGCAGTACTGATCGAAACTCTTGAAGCGCTAGGCGCTGAAGTGCGCTGGACATCCTGCAATATTTTCTCGACTCAGGATCATGCCGCCGCCGCAATCGCTGCCAATGGCACACCGGTTTTCGCGTGGAAAGGCGAAACTGAAGAAGAGTATGAGTGGTGTCTGGAACAGCAGGTTCTTAAAGGTGGCGTGCCTTGGAATGCCAATATGGTTCTCGATGACGGTGGCGATCTAACCGCCCTGCTGCACAGTAAATATCCGCAGGTTCTGGATGCTGTTCACGGGGTAACCGAAGAGACCACTACCGGCGTTCACCGCCTTTACGAAATGCTTGAGAACGGCGAACTTAAAGTACCGGCTATCAATGTTAACGATTCGGTTACCAAGTCCAAGTGCGATAACAAGTACGGCTGTCGTCACAGCTTGAATGATGCGGTTAAGCGCGCCACAGATCACCTGTTATCAGGCAAGAAAGCGATTGTGGTTGGCTACGGCGATGTGGGTAAAGGTTCTGCTCAGTCACTGCGCCAGGAAGGCATGATTGTTAAGGTTACTGAAGTAGATCCAATCTGTGCCATGCAGGCCTGTCTGGACGGCTTTGAAGTGGTGTCAACCTACAATGAAGGTGACCCAGCCAAAGGGGTGAACACAGATCTGCTGGCTAATACCGATATGCTGGTTACCAGCACCGGTAACTACAATGTCTGTGATTCAGATATTCTCGCAGCTCTTAAGAGTGGCTGTGTGGTCTGTAATATTGGTCACTTCGACAATGAAATCGATACTGCCTATATGCGTAGCAACTGGGAGTGGGATGAGATTAAACCTCAGGTTCACAAAGTTTACCGCGACCGCGCCAACAACGATCACCTGCTGCTATTAGCCGAAGGCCGTCTGGTTAATCTGGGTAATGCCACCGGTCACCCAAGCCGTATTATGGATGGCTCTTTTGCCAATCAGGTTCTGGCACAGATCGATCTCTACAAGCGTCAGTATGCGGCTCAGAACGAAGCGACTAAAGCTGAGTTGCTGCGCGTAGAGGTGCTTCCCAAGCATCTGGATGAAGAAGTTGCCCGCCATATGGTAGGTGGTTTTGGTGGTGTGATCACCACACTGAGCCAGGCACAGGCTGACTATATTAAGGTGCCGGTCGAAGGCCCATTTAAAGGCGAAAGCTACAAGTACTAAGCTGTAAAATTACAGCTTGGCTAAAAGGAAGCATATTTAATGAACAATGATGCACCCCATCTCAGCTTTGAGTTTTTTCCTCCCAAGACGGATCAGGGGAAGAGCAAACTGGCGGTCACACGCCAGGAGCTGGGGAAGTTTAATCCGGAATTTTTTTCGGTAACCTATGGTGCCGGCGGCTCAACTCGAGCCACCACCACGGACCAAGTTTCCGCCATCCAGGCGGATGGCTTTTCCGTAGCACCACATATCTCCTTTGGCGGCAGTGCCGAAGAGGAAGTGCTGGCATTACTTAATGACTACAAAGCCTCCGATGTTACCGAGCTGGTGGCACTGCGCGGCGATCTGCCCTCTGGTATGGGTGGTGCAGCTCAGCTGGTTCACGCTAATCAGCTGGTGACCTTTATTCGCCAGCACACCGGCGACCACTTTAATATCAATGTTGCCGCCTATCCGGAGATTCACCCTGAAGCAGAGAGCTACAGCCAGGATATCTACTGGCTCGGCGAGAAATTTAAAGCCGGTGCCAACCGCGCAATCACCCAGTACTTTTACAGTGCCGATGCGTATTTTAAGTTTGTCGATGAGTGCGCGAAAGCGGGTATTGGCGAGCCGATAATTCCGGGCATTATGCCGCTGACCAATTACAGCAATTTACTGCGCTTTTCGGAAAGCTGTGGTGCCGAGATTCCGCGCTGGTTGCGCTGGCAACTTAAGGAGCGCAGCGAAAATCTAGAAGACCTGACCAGCTATGGTATCGATATTATTACCGAGCTGAGCCAAAAGCTGCTCGATGGCGGCGCACCTGGCCTGCACTTTTATACGATGAACCAGTGGCAGGTTAGCGATATTCTGTGTCGCAACCTCGGCTTTCCTGAAAACAGCTAATCCAATGCCATGCGTATTCCCCGAATATTCACTGAACTGACTTTAAGCCGCGAAAGCACTGCTATTCTCGACGGCAGTGCAGCACGGCATATCTCCTCGGCACTGCGCATGAAGGCGGGGCAGGAAATCACTCTGTTCAATGGCCAGGGGGGTGAATACGCCGCTGAGTTAACCGAGGTCGGTAAAAACAAGGTCGCGGCGAAGGTTGTTGAGTATCGGGATATTGATCGCGAGTCACCGCTTAAGGTGCACCTGGCGATAGGGGTCTCCCGTGGCGAACGTATGGATTTAATTGTTCAGAAAGCCACTGAGCTGGGCGCGACGGAGATCACTCCGCTGTTTACTGAGCGCACTGAAGTAAAGCTTAACGGCGAGCGTTTGGAAAAGAAAATTCGCCACTGGCAGCAGATCGCGATCAGCGCCTGTGAACAATGTCAGCGCAACCTGGTTCCGGTAATCAACAGCCCTACTACTCTGGATCAGTGGTTGCATCTCTCTGAACAGACAGATGCCGATAAATTAAAACTGGTACTTCACCACCGCACAGAAAAACGCCTGAGCGAACATCAGGCGATGAGCAATATCTGTTTGTTGGTAGGCCCTGAAGGTGGTCTTGGGGAGCGTGAAATTGAAGCTGCTGTCGCCGGTGGTTTTCAGCCGCTTGCCCTGGGGCCTCGGGTTATGCGCACCGAGACCGCGCCACTGGCGGCCATCAGTATTATGCAATCGCTGTGGGGCGATATGGGCTAGTCAGCTCAGGATAATCTGACTAAAAAACAGCGTTAATCCGCCTCAATCGTTTCCGGCTTGCTCTCTTCCTGCAGTTCTGACTGCATATCCTGCCAGGGATTTTCCTTGTCAAAAACAATCTCCCGAGCAAAGCCTGGAATATTGATTCCGTCACTGGAAATAGCCAGGTCTGCATCATCAATCACCGCCTCGCCAAATCGATAGATAACATCCAGCTGGGCATTATCAGCGCGCAGCGCATACTCAGCGGCGGCACTGCGCGTAG